>NZ_JBOHKS010000304.1:0-17135 GCF_050729195.1 Hypericibacter sp. | reverse complement strand
GGCCAGGTGCCTCGCAGCCGGATCGAGAAACTCGCCCGGCGCCTGGCCGATCTCGATATCAGCCTGATGACCTCGGCGCCGGCCGACACCGAGATTCCGCCCGCCACTTACTTGCGCGAGATCGGCGTCAATCTCTGCTGCGGCTCGGACGGCATCCGCGATGCCTGGTCGCCTTTCGGCAATGGCGACATGCTGGAACGCGCCATGCTGCTGGCCTATCGCCTCGACTGGTCGAAGGACGAGATGCTGGGTGCCGCCCTCGCCTCGGTGACCGACAATGGCGCCAAGGCGCTGGGACTGCGCGACTATGGAATCGCTGTGAGCCATTGGGCCAATCTCCTGCTCGTCGAAGCCGAGACGATCGGCGACGCTGTGGTGCGCCGGCCTGCCGAACGCACCGTCATTGCCCGCGGCAAGATCGTCGCGAAGGATGGCAAGTTCATCGACAGCCGCCTCTAAGAGGCCGTCTTCGGCTATCCTTTCTAGTTTAAACTGGCCTTGTTATGGTATCTAACTGGTATTAATGGAGCCGGTGACCCGTCCTCATGACTCTCGCGGATCAGATCCCGCCCTCAAGCGCCGCCATGCCGGCTGTGCGCCACGGAAAATCCAGGCTCCGCTCGGGCATGGAGATCGCCTGGTCGCGGGCCGGCGACGAGATGCGGACGCCGCTGCTGCTGGTCCATGGCATCACGGACAACCGCGCGACCTGGGCGCCCATCACGCGGGCGCTTCATGAGGTGGCGCCGGAGATTTCCTGGGTCAGCCAGGATTTGCGCGGTCATGGCGGCTCGTCCTTGCCGGTCCTGCCCCCCTCGAACCATCTCACTGCCGAGGGATTTCGTCTGGCGGACTATGCCGCGGATGCCGTCGGGCTGCTCGACGCGCTCGGGATCGAGCAGGCGATCTATGTCGGCCATTCGCTGGGCGGCCTGGTCGGCCAGGAAGTGGCGCTCACCTACCCCGAGCGCCTGAGGGGCTTGGTGATGGTCACCACCACGACCAATTCCCGCGACAATCCGGTCTTCGTCCGCGATGTGGTGGGCGATCTCTTCGGCCGCCGGCTGCCTGCACTGGCCCAGGCCAAAGGCCTTCGCTATCCGGATGGCGTGGCGGGCTTCACCATGCGCCAGCTCGACCCGTCCTTGATGACCTGGCTGCGCGATCTCTGGTGCGTGACGCCCAACGTCGATCCCGCCCTCTGCGCCGCCGCTGTGGAGTGGACCGCGGACATTCCGCTCGCCACCTGGTTCGGCGCCTTCACCGGCTTGTTGGAAATGGACACCACCGCGCGCCTCGCCGATATCCGCGTGCCGAGCCTCGTGGTTTCGGCCGCACGCGACGAGATCTTCCCGGTCGAGCCCGATCAGCGGGTGCTGGAACATGCCATGTCGGAAGCCCATCGTCGCCATGGCACGGTCTGGCGCTCCTGCACCTATCGCGCGGTCGCCAGCAGCGACAACCAGCGCCACGATGTCGGCCATGCCTTGCCCTGGCAGGCCACGACCGAGTTGGTCGGCGACATCGCGGCCTTCGTGAAACTTCTCGGCGCCTGACGCCGACGACCGGCCCTTCATCAAGAGGACATCATGAGCTATCGCCCCTCACCCCGGCCCACCTTCGGTCGCCCGACCCATATCCGCTACGATCAGGTGACGCGCCATCTCTGGGGCGACGAGAAATCCGGTCAGGTGGACGACTGGATCTACGTCTCGAGCGACAAGATCCATCAACTCGTCTTCGGCCTGCCCTCGGGCGGCGTCTTCCGCCATTCCGAGGAATACCGCACCGTCTTCGGCGCCGATGAAGTGCTCTATGTGCTGCAGGGCATGTTCGGCTGCGCCAATCCGGAAACCGGCGAAGTCCAGGTGGCCCACAAGGGCGAAGCCGTGTTCTTCCGCAAGGACACCTGGCATCACGGCTTCAGCCTCGGCACCGAGCCGTTGCGCGTGCTGGAGTTCTATGCCCCGCCGCCCTCGAAGGGCACCTCGGGTGCCTATGCCCGCACCAAGCCCTATCTGACGGAATCACGCTATGAGCGGCCGGAGGTGTTCGGCCGTTTCCCGATGGAGGCGGCTGCCTTGCACAAGAGCGAAGGCATGACGGTGCTACGGGACAGCGACCTTCACTGGCGGTTGCAGGGCAAGACGCAAGGGGCGCTGGTCGGACTCTATGCGGCAACGGATCAATTGACCGTCGGGCGGATGCGGCTGCTGCCAGGGCAGAAGTCCGATCTCGAAATCCATGGCGGCGATGAGGGGCTCTATGTCCTTTCGGGTGAGCTCAATCTGCTGACGCCGGAAGCCGAGGGCCAGCGCTGGTTCGAGCTGCATGCCAAGGACGGCTTCTTCGTGCCGGAGAATGTCGCGCACCAGTATCACAATATGGGATCGGAGCCGGCCGAGTTCCTGTTCGGCATCGCGCCGCATTATCTGAAGCAGGCTTGATGACCGAGCCGGCGACCGTCATTGGCGTCGATATCGGCGGGACTAAGACCGCCATCGGGGCCGTCCGGTTGCCCGACGGCGAAGTGCTTGAGAAAATTCTGCTGCCGACACCGACGGGAGCCGCCAGCGGCGACGAATTCCTGACCGATCTCGTCCGGCGGATCGGCACCTTCGTCGATCACCGATCCGATCATCCGAGTGCCGTTGGAATCTCGGTCTGCGAGCTGGTCGATCTCGAGGGGCAGATCCGCAGCGGCCATCGCGTGAGATGGGAGGGGCTGGATCCGCTGGCGCGCTTCGCCGAGATCATGCCGGCGGCCCTGGAATCCGACGTCCGCGCCGCAGCCCTGGCCGAGGCCCGCCTCGGCGCCGGCCGGCGCCATCGGCAGTTCTTCTATCTCAATCTCGGCACCGGCATCAGCTCCTGCCTGGTGCTCGACGGCAAACCCCATGCGGGTCATCGCGGCCATGCGCTCGCCATCGCCAGCAGTCCGATCTCAGTGCGCGCGCCCGACAGCGGCAAGCTCGTGACCCAGACCCTGGAAGATGTCGCCGGAGGGGAAGGGCTGGCGAAGCTTGCGATGAGCGCCGGACTCCCCGGGCGTTCCGCAAAGGAACTGATCGAGCTCGCCGACAAGGGCGATGGACCGGCGCAAGGCCTGATCCTCGATGCCGCCCGCGCCATCGGCGTCAGCCTGGGTCTGGCCATCAATATCCTCGACCCTGAAGCGGTGATTATCGGCGGCGGGCTGGTCCGATCCGAGGGGCTCTTCTGGAATGCGATCCTGCGCGAGACCCGCGCGCATATCTGGAGTCACGAGACGCGGACGCTGTCGATCCTCAAAGGATCGCTGGCGGGCGACGCGGCCTTGATCGGCGCGGCGCTTCGCGCCTACGCGATATCCTCGCCGAAATTGCGATAGAGCCCGATATCGACGAGCCGGGCCGGTCCGCCCTTGGGCCGCCGGCGCAGGAAGGGCTCGGCCTCGACATAGGTCCGGAAGGTCCAGACCGCCATGCCGCCGGGCTCTGGACCCGTCAATCCCACGCGCCGAATGACATGGCCGAGCCGGCCGGCATCGCCCGCCCCTGCCCGGTCCCGGAACCAGCCCGCCAGCTCCGCCTCCGGCGCATCGTCGCCGGCGAAGAACTCGACCAGATGCAGTCCGGCCGGGAGGCTGCCTTCGCCCAGGATCTCGTCATAGAGGCCGCAGCGATAGAAACTCATCGCGCGGGGCACGGGCGAGGTCTGGGCATAGCGCTGGCCCTCGGGCGTGCGGAAATGATCTTCCCATCCATCCATCCGGGCCATCGATTTGATGCGCCACCAGCACATGTAATGCGGCTCGGGCCCGATCTTCATGGTGCGGCCGATATTCAGCACCCGGTCGTCCTCGTCCGACACCCAGTCCTGATGACCGAGATGGCGGAAGATCTCGAGCGCGATGGAGCGATCGCGGGCGATATATTCGGCATAGATCATGGCCGCACCTCGAAGGGATATGCGGGCTTGGAGAAAAAGGGAGGGTACGGTCGCCCGTCCCTCCCTGTATCGATCGACTCTCAGAAACCTGGCCTTACATCACACCGGCCAGCCACTGCTTCTCGACGATGTCCTTGTTCTTGGCGATCCAGTCCTTTGCCACCTGCTCCACCGGAGTCTGGTCGACTTCCATCGCCAGGATCCACTGATTGACCACATTGGCGTCCAGTGTCACCTGCTTCAGGAACTGGCCGATCTTGGGGTCGCGCTTATTGAGGGCGCTGGAATAGGCAATGTTCACGCGGGTCGGCGGCTGGCCGCATTTGATGTTGCTGGCCTCGAGCCAGTCATTGCGCTGGGCCGGCTGATAGAAGGTGTAGCAGCCGTTCGGATTGTAGCGGTCGGTGCCCTTCGCATCGTCGGTGGTATAGCCGTCGAAGGGCGGCTGCTGCAGCTCGTCGATCTTGTAGGCCGCGAAGATCCATTCCGGGGTCCAGTAATAGAAGACGATCGGCTTCTGCTTCTCCTCGGCGTCCTTGAGCTGCGCCAGGAACACGGCCTGGTCGACGGTGGTCAGTTCCATCGTCTTGTCGAAGCCGTAGGACTTGGCGCGGACTTCCGTATGGTTGGTCGATTCCCAACCCACGGCACCGGCCCAGATCTCGCCCTTGCCGTTGCCGTCGCTGTCGAACAGCTTGGCGATGTCCGGCTTGGCCAGATCGGACAGGTTCTTCACGCCATATTTCTGCTGCACGTAATCCGGAATGAAGATGCCCTCGGTGCCGAGATAGGGCTTGGCGTTCAGCAGGATCGACTGGTGGCCGCCGGGCAGCACATAGTTCTTCATCTGCTCGGGCAGGTGATCGGTCCACATGTCGGCCACGATGTCGACCGACCCGTCGCCCTTATCGAGCGCTTCATAGAGCGCTTCCTGCGCCGCCGCGATGGTCTCGACATCGGCGTCGAGATACTGGGTCATGATCTGCTTCAGGACCTCTTCGATCGCCGTCGATCCCGGCCAGTCCAGCTGGCCGATGACCACTTTGGTCTTGGCTTCGGCCGTGCCGGAGAGCGCCAGGACGGCGATCGCGGCAGTGGCCAACATTGTCAGACGTCTCAACATAGCTCTTCTCCTGGTTTGCTTCCTCACTGTCTCCCCGGGCTTCTTTTCAAGAAAAGGCCCGGTGGAGGTTCTACTTCCGTCGCCGCTCTCTGCCTTCGCGCCTGACCATGCGGTCGAGCGCCATGGCGCAGACCACGATGGCGATACCGGCCAGCATTCCCTGCCCGGTCTTCAGATGCTGCAGCGAGTGGATCACTTCGAGCCCGAGCCCGCCCGCGCCGATCATGGCGGCGACGACGACCATGGACAGACTCATCATGATGGTCTGGTTGATGCCGAGCCGGATCGACGGGATCGCCAGCGGCAGCTCGACCTTGAGCAGGAGCTGCACCGGCGTGGCGCCGAAGGCATCGGCCGCCTCGCGCACATGGGCCGGAACCTGCTTGATGCCGAGCGTCGTCAGCCGCACGATCGAGGGCAGCGCGAAGATCACGGTGGCGATCACCCCGGGCGGCTTGCCGATCGAGAAGAAGGCCACGGCCGGGATCAGATAAACGAAGGTCGGCAGCGTCTGCATGATATCGAGCAGAGGCTCGATGATCGTGTTGGCGCGCCGATTCTTGGCGCAGAGGATGCCGATCGGAATGCCGATGACGACGCAGATGATGACCGAGGTCGCGACCAGGGCCATGGTCGACATGCTCTTTTCCCAGAAACTGAACATGCCGAGATAGAGCAGGCTGAGGCCGACGAACAGCACGGCGCGCAGGCCCGAGAGATACCAGGCGGCCAGCATCGCCGTCATCGCGACAACCGGCCAGGGCGTCAGCACGAAGGCCGTCTCGATCGCGTTCAGCGTGGCGCGCAGGCCCGCGGTGAAGGCGTCGAAGAAGTCGACCCAGCTCCGCTTCATCCAGTCGACCGCGACGTCGAAGAGATAGGCCGTGCCGCTGTCGAGCCCGTCGAAGGTCGGGAAATTCACCAGCACGCTCCAGGGCTGCGGGGCGGTGAACCGATAGACGATCAGCGGATAGGCGAAGAGCAGGATGGCGATGCCGGTGAGCAGCGCCTGATGCGGCGTGAGCCGGCTGTCGGTCACGCGCTCGGCCGTCGAAGAGCCATAGGCGCCGACCAGGCCGAGGGCGATCCGGACCAGAATGATGAGGACGAGACCGCGGCCCGGCATCGGCACGACGTCTTCGATGGGCGGGGTGAAGCCCTGGATCAGCAGCACGAGCCCGGTGACCTCGCCGATCGCCGCCATCGCGAAAACGAACCAGCGGCTGCGCTGCGCGGCCCAGAGCGGCCCCATCAGGAAAGCGCGGGCTCCCGCCATGAAGGTCGAGGATGCCGCGGGGCCCGCGAACCGGCCGGCGTCGGCCGAGGGGTTCTCAAGCATGATGCTGCCTCCGTACCAGTGTCTTCAGGACCGCGGCTCGATCCACCAATCCCACCGCGCGTGCCGTGCCGTCCGAGATCACGACCTTGTCGCCCTTTACCGCCAGGAGCTCCGCCAGCAAAGCGAGGTCGCTGTCGAGCTGTGCCTTAGGCCAGGTCGCCGCTTCGGCGGGCAAAGACTGGCCGTTCAACGGCGTCATGATGTCGGAGGCCCGCAACACCTTGGCAGGCGACAGACCGCTCAGGAACTCGGCCACATAATCGTCGGCCGGATTGCGCAGGATCTCGACCGGGGTGCCGATCTGGACGATGCGGCCATCGCGCATGATCGCGACCCGCGATCCGACCCGGAAGGCTTCTTCCAGATCATGGGTGATGAAGACCGTGGTCTTGCGCACCGCACGCGAGAGCTCGAGGAACTGGTCCTGCAGCTGCCGCCGGATCAGCGGATCGAGCGCGCCGAAGGGCTCATCCATCAGCAGAATCTCGGGGTCGCCCGCGAGCGCGCGGGCCAGGCCGACGCGCTGCTGCATGCCGCCCGACAATTCGTCGGGCCAGCGATGGGCCCAGCCAGTGAGCTGGACCGTCTCCAGCATCTCCTCGGCGCGCGCCATGCGCTGGGCGCGCGGCATCTTCCGCAGCTCCAGCCCGAAGGCGACATTCTCGATCACCGTGCGGTGCGGCAGCAGCGCGAAATTCTGGAACACCATGCCGATCTTCTCGGCGCGCAGGCGGCGCAAAGTCGCCGGGTCCTTCTTGGCGATATCCTCGCCGTCGATCAGCACCTGGCCCACGGTCGGCTGGATAAGTCCGTTGATATGACGCACCAGGGTCGATTTGCCGCTGCCGGAGAGGCCCATGATGCAGAAGATCTCGCCGCGGCGGACATCGAAGGTGGCATCGGCGACGCCGACCACGCAATCGAAGCGGGCCAGGAGATCGGCCTTGCGGAGCTGCTCCTTCTGCATCGCCGCCAGCGCCTCATCGACCCGGGCACCGAAGAGCTTCCAGACGCCACGGCAGGCGACGATGGGGCTTTCCTCGCGTTCGGCCATCACCAGACGCTCCCCAGCGAGACCGTCATCGCCTCGCCATTGACACCGCTGGCGGCATCGGAGGACAGAAACCCGATCACCTCGGCAATCTCCTCAGGATCGAGCACGCGCTTGGCGGGATAGGCGTTGGCGCGCTCTTTCCAGACCTGGGCCGCCGTCAGGCCGCGCTTTGCCGCTTCGTTCTCGGCATCGCGATCGGCCATCTCGGTCTTGACCCAGCCGGGCAGCACCGCATTGCAGGTGCAGTTATAGGGGGCGACGTCATGCGCGACCGACCGCATCAGCCCGATCAAGCCATGTTTCGAGGCGCAGTAGGCCGACATCGCCGGCGCGCCGACTTCGCCCGCGGTCGAGCTCACCATCACGATCCGGCCCCAGCGCCGATCGCGCATGTCACGGCTCGCAAGGCGCGTGAGCTCGAAGGGCGCGTCGAGATTGACCGCCATGGTGGCGCGCCATTCCGCGGGCGACTGGTCGAAGATCGGGCGATCCTCAAGCCCGCCCCGGCCCGCGTTGTTCACCAGGATCGCGATCGGCCCCAGCTTGCGCGCCGCAGCCACCACCGCCTCGCAAGCGGCGGCATTGTCGAGCGAGATGGCGAAGGGCTCGGCGCCGCTCTCCTTCGCCAGGGCCCGCAGCTTGGTCTCGTCGCGCGCGACCGCGAGCACGCGGGCGCCGCGCCGGCAGAGGAGCGTGGCGGACGCCTTGCCGATGCCGCTGCTGGCCCCGGTCACGATGGCGACCCGACCCTGAAGCTCTTGTGTGCCCGCCGCCGCCATCGTGGCGCCCTACCCTCTCTTCGCCTTCGGATGGATGATATCCCGGAGCGAGCTCACCACCGCACCCGGATCCGACGCGCCCCAGGCATTGCGCCCGAAGGCGACACCGGCCGCCCCCAGCCCGATCGCCGTGGCGACGTCTTTCATCAGCTGCTGGCGGTCCTTGGCGAAGGCACCGCCGGCGAGGATCACCGGCACGCCGCAGGCTTTGACAGCGTCGACGATCGCGGCCGAGGGCACCGGCATGGTGGTCTTGATCGCATGGCCGCCCAGCTCGGCGCCGGTGCGGCAGGCAGCGATGATGGCCTCGGGCGCCGCCGGGTCGGGATAGGTCTTGCTCTCGGTCGGCATGATCTCGCAGAGATAGGCCATGCCGGCCTTGTCGCAGCGCGCCGCCAGAATCGCCGCCTGGCGCAGCGCTTCGAGCTCGAAGGGTGCGCCCAGCTGGATATAGGTCAGCGTCGTCTTCACCCCGAGGCGCTGCGCATCCTCGATGGTGTAGGCCATCACATATTCCGTGAGCGCGTAATTGGTGCCCATCGTCAGGGTGGTGATGTCCATCTTGAGGATCGGCGCCGCGCGGCCGAAACGCTGGCGGAAATCGCGGATCGTGCCGTAGCTCGCGATGATGCCGTCGGCGCCCGCCTCCGCGACCTTGTCGATGATCTGCCCGCGATCCTCGAGGCCGGGACAAGGCCAGGAATAGAGCGTGTGGTCGATGGCAATGATGACGCTCTTGCCGTCGGCGGCCAGGAAATCAGGCGAATGCATCAATGGGACTCCGGAACGAACATGGATTTGAGGCCGGCGAAGCTCTGCCGGCGGACGATGGCGGCCTCGACATCGGCGAAGCCGCAACGCGAGGTGATCAGGCTCTGGAAGGGCAGCTTCAGATCGCTCAGCAATTCGAGCGCCTGGTCGTAGCGGTTGCGGCATTGATTGGGCGGCGTGCCGATCCATTCGCTGCCGACAATCGCGATCTCGCGATAATGCAGGTCGTTGACGTTGATCGTGGCCTCGGGCCGGTTGCCGAAGCCGGCGAAGAGCACGACCCGCCCACCGGGGCGGCAGGCCTTCACGCAAGGCATCACCATGTCGGGATCGCCGATGGTGAGGATCACGGCATCGGCACCCTTATGCCCGCCTGCCCAGGCTTTCGCCGCCTCCTGCCAGCCCTCCGCCGGCACCACCTGCTCGGCGCCGAACTCACGCGCCAGCTTGCGCCGCGCCTCCAGCGGCTCGACCACCATCACATGGACGCCGATACGCGCGGCCTCGGCCACCATCTTCAGGCCCATGACGCCGGCCGCGATGATGATCGCGTAATCGCCGGATTTGAGCCTCGCCTGGTCATGAACCGCATGGAGGCAGTCCGCCAGCGGCTCGATCAGAATGGCGCGCTCCAGCGGCAGATCGTCGGGCAGGCGCAAAGGTCCGCGCGACCAGGCGATCGGATCGACCGGGATCAGCGCATAGTCGGCATAGCCGCCATAGACATCGCCATAGAGCCGGTCGCCAACCTTCCAGCCCGACACGCCCTCGCCGACCGCGGCGACGCGGCCGAGCCATTCATGACCGGGGTTGAAGGGATATTCGCCGTCATTGACGCCGATCTCATATTTGCGCGAGTCCGTGGCGCAGACGCCGCAGGCCTCGACCTTGACCAGAAGCTGACCCGCCGGCGTCACCGGAACGGGAATCTCCTCGACCCGCATGTCGCGAATGCCATGGAGCCGGGCCACGCGCATTTTCTGCTGCGGCGATGACGTCGCGGTCATTCTGTCTCCTTCTGAATTTCCTGTTGCGGCTGCGCGGACGCGGCCAGGCTGTGCATGACGGGGCCGAGGCGCGGGTAGAGCTGCCGGTAGATCTCGAACAGCTCCTCATAGCGCCGGCTGTTCTCGGGCTTGGGCCGGACGATGCGATCGAGCCCTGGTTCCATGCGATGGCCGACGGCCCGCGCGGCCAGCCAGGCCGGCGCGCAGGCCTCGCCCGCATGGGCCACGATCTCGAGCGGCGTCGCCGTCGCATCGGCGATCGCCTGCACCAGCCCGCGATTGCGCGCGCCGCCGCCATTGATACGAAAACTGGCGAGCGGGCCCGACAGCGCCGTCAGCCGCCGTGTCAGATCCATCGCCGACAGCGCCACCGCATCGAGCACGGCCCGGGCGAGATGACTGGCATCGTTATGCAGCGAGAGCCCGAGGATGACGCCGCGCGCATTGGGATCCCAGACCGGCGTCCGCTCGCCCGCGAGATAAGGCAGCATGACGAGATCGCCGGCACCGGGCGGCAGGCTCTCGGCCGTCGCAAACGCCGCGGCGCCATAGAGCCGCTGCGCCCAATCGATCATGCTGCCGCAGGACGAGGTCCAGCCGCCGAGGAAACCGCCCTGGCCCACATGGGGCGTCAGGCGCATCCCCTCGCCGCAGCGCTCGTCCTCGACCACGCGGCCCATCACCAGGGTCGAGCCCAGCAGCATGCAGGCCTCGCCAGGCTCGGTGACGCCGCTGCCGGCGATATCGACGAAGCAGTCATAGGTGCCGACCGTCACCGGGATGCCGGCCGGCAAACCCAGCCTCTGTGCGGCCCCGGGCGTGAGGCCGCCGGCGATCGCATCGGCGGGCCGGATCGGGGGCATCGGCAAGGGCGACGGCAAGCCCGGCGCCGCGTGATCGACGAGCGTGATCGGGTCGATCGCCAGCGCGTCCGTCAGGTCGCTCACCAGATAGCCCGCCGCATCGACGCAGCAGGCGGCCTTCGCGAAACGCTCGGGCTCCTGCTCGCGGATCCAATGGAGCCTTGGGATCACATGATCCGGCCCCAGGGTCTCGTCGCTCAAGCCGTGGGCCTCGCGCAGGGCAAGACGCGTCGGTTCCGCACGGCCATCGATCGAGAACAAGGGCGAGGGTCCCAGCGGCCGGCGATCGCGATCGAGCAGCACCGGGCAAGGTCCCAGAGCGCCGATGCCGATGGCCTCGATCCGGGAGCCACCCGCCTCTCGGATCGCCTGGCGGCAGGCTTCGACGACCTGAAGGCTCCAATCGAGCGGCTCGCGTTCGAACTCGAAACGCCGGTTGCTGCCGGAGCGCTGCGCGCTGCGGCCCTGGCCGAGCGGGCGGCCTGTCGCATTGACCACCGAGGCCCGCGCGCCGGAAATGCCGAGATCGATGCCGAGATAGCAGCCGGTCATGCGTCGCGCCGCGAGCGGTAGAGCGTGGTGCGGAAGCGGTAGCGGTCGCCGCGGAAGAGACTATGGCTGAGCTCGATCGGCCGGCCGCCGCGGTCATGGGTGATGGCGCTCGCCACCAGCAGCGGCCAGCCGGGCTCCACGCCCAGCAACGGCGCCTGCTCGGCGCTGGTCGCCACCGCCTGCAGGGTATATTCGGCGAAGGCCGGCGCGCAGCCCGCCTCGCGCAGCGCGTCATAGAGCGACGATTGGGAGAAATCGAGCTTGGGCAGGTTCGGTGCATAGCGCAGCGGGATCCGGCTATGTTCGATCGCGACCGCGATCCCGTCGAGCTTGCGCACGCGCTTCAGCTCGAAGAGATCGCTGCCGGGCGCCATATGCAGATCGTCGGCCTCGTCGATCTCGGCCGCCCGCGTCCTCGCCAGAAGCACCACCGAACGCGGATCGAGTCCGCGCCCGCGCGCCATCTCGCTGAAGCCCATCAGCTCGTTGGGCTCGCCGAAGCTGGGCGCATTGACGAACCAGCCGCGCGCGCCGTCGGAATCGATCAGGCCCCGGTCGCGCAGCTCGGCCAGCGCGCGGCGGATCGTGACGCGGCTGACATCGAAGCGTTTGCAGAGCTCGCGCTCGCCGAGAAGCTGCGCGCCCGGTTTGAGCTCGCCGGCGCCGATCTGCCCCGCCAAAGTTTCCGCCACCGTCATGTAACGGGGCAGGACCTGAGCAAGCGTGCCGGTGGTCGCGAGTTGCGGTTTGGCCATGGGCTTCCGGGCTGGATAATACCAGTGCAATACCAGAAGAATGCCAGATAACTTCCGGCATGGCGAGAGCCTCGAAACGGATTTCCACAGGCTTTTCGGGTCCTCCGGTGGTCCCGGATCGCCCGCCCGCGGCCTTCAAGATTACGCGTTCGTCACTACGCGCCCGAGGGTCGAAGCGCGCAGCATGACCCGGTGTTCACAAGGTCCGAATCGCGGAGGACGCCGACGACATCGGCGCGGCATCGACACCCGACCGGTTGAAGCCACCCGCGCCGACGCGTCCCCGCCCTGTCCGACCCCCCTGGCACGCTCAATGTTTTTTGAAACCCGATTGAAAGGAAGCCGCATGCGTCCCCTCTCCCCGGTTGCGATCGCCGCTTTTGTCGGCCTTCTCGCCAGCAGCCCCCTCGCCCTGGCGAGCCCGATTTCGACCCCGGCATTGCCCGCCCAGCAGAGCTACGTCACCGTCGCCGACGTCACGATGACGGTCTCGAATTCGGCGGGCTACGCCAATCTCCGCAAGGAACCGACCAGCCACAGCGAATTGATCGAGAAGCTGAATGCCGGCACCAAGGTCACCATCCTCGGCAAGGCCGCGGGCGGCAAGTGGTACCATGTGAAGGCCGGCGACAAGGAAGGCTATATCGCGCGCAATCTCTTGAAATAGCGCAGCGTTGATGGCGGCCTGCGACGCCGACGCCTAGAGCCTGATCGTCTCAAGTCTGATCGACTTGAGACGTGAATCAGTCTCTAGTTATTTGAATCAGAGCAAGATTCACGGATCAGCTTGAATCAAGCTGATCCGATCTTGCTCTCGGCGGCGCAGGCGCCCCATCTTCCCCATCCCCAGCGCTCCCAGGAAAATCAGGGAGTCGACGGCCCGCAAACCGGCGCTATGATCGGGTGCGGACTATTGTCTTAGGTCCGCGAAAAGGCCCGATCTCCCCCGTGCTCGCCGTCGGTTCCCTACGGCAGCTTCGATTCTGCCCGCAGCTGGATCTGCGCGCGCCCGGCGGATCGGTGGGGATGAATTCGATTCCAAAAAGGGGAACCCTCATGTCTGCCCGTCTTGCCGCTTCCATGGCCCTCGCGTTGGGCCTGCTCGCCGCCGGCCCAGTGCTGGCGAGCCCGCTCTCGATCCCGGCGGTACCGTCCGCCTCAACCTCGATCATCGCGGTTGCTGAGGGGACCATGACCGTCGCCAGCAGCGGCGACGTCAATCTGCGCCTCGAGCCCAGCACCCGCAGCCAGGTTCTCGCCAAGCTGCCGCATGGCACCAAGGTCACTGTGCTCAACATGGTCGATGGCGGCAAATGGGTCCATGTCGACGTCAATGGCCGGGAAGGCTATATCGCCCGCTATCTGCTGAAGAACTGAGACGCCGGAGTCGGCAATGACCGGGATGCGGGCGGCCGCATTCCGGTCTTGCCCCCGCCGCCCGCCTTACTGCAGCGGCTCGCGATTGGCCCCGGCGCGCGCACGGCTGAACGCGCCCCAGAAGGCCTGCCAATTCGCGACCAGGCCCGCGCGCCAGGCGGTCGTCCAGGCGCGATAGCGCCGCGCCCGCAAGCGCGGCTGGCCCGACAACATCAATCCCAGATTGCGCGCCGGATGGCCGAGCTTGCGCGGCAGGTGATCGCTATGCATCGCATGAAGCGTGGGCCGGTCGAAGGGCTCCGCCACCAGCGCGCCCGCCTTCACGGCCCGCTCCACCAGTCCCCGTCCCGCCTCGGTCCGCGCGATCGCGATATTGACGCCGGGCGCTTCCTTGTGAATCGGCTTGCCGTCCTCCATCACCCAACCGTCGGGACAGGCGACATCGGCCAGCTCGCCGATCGCATCGGGACAGATCTTGCAGCGGAACTGGATGTCGTAGCTCCAGGGTGCGTCGGGATCGTACCAGACCTCGTCATAGCTGAGGTCGAGGCTGCGGCCATCCTTGGTCTCGATATGGGTGGGCCCCGGCCAGCCATTGCCGCGCCAGCGGAAGACCGAGAGTTCCTCGGGCTTCACGCCCTTATGGGCCGCGATCTTGTGAGCGGTCCGGATCGTCGGCACGCCGCCGCAGAAGATCGAGAGGCAAAAGGGGATCTGCCTTTCCACCCGTGCATCGAACCGGCCGAGATTGCGGATCGCCGCGATGTCGCAAGGCTTGGCCATCACGGCGAAACGCAAGCCGCGGTCGAGCAGGCTGTTCACATGGACCAAGGGGGCCGCGGGACCGTAGCGCGACTGGGCGCCGGCGATGACCTCCTCGGCGCTGTAGCTGACCTGCGCGTCGGTCATGGCCGGCGCCTCGGCCGAGGCCTTCACATGCAACACGGCATCGACCTCGCCGCTCTCGAGCAGATAGCAGCCCAGCGCGGTCATGGAACCACCGGCGGCGGCCCAATGGCGGATATCGGGCCGCCCGGCCCAGACGCGATGCAGCGACAGGATCGGACCCCAGACCGGATCGAGCACGCCCGCCTCGCCAGCCTTGGGTCCCGCCGGTCCGGTGATATGCAGTCCCGGACAGACCTGGAGCACCCGGTCGAGCAGCGCCGGATCGAGCGCGGCTTTGACCTGCGGGCGGATCTGGCTGAAGGAGGTCAGGCGCATCTCGACCTTGTCGCGGCCTGCCATGCTCTCGCAGATGCCGCAGCCGGCGCAGAGGCCATGCTCGACGACGCTGTTGAGATCCTTCACGCGCGACATGCCCGGTGCCGTCTCCCCGCTTCCGCCCGACGACCGATTCGATCGGGCCCGCAAGGTCGCAAATCCGGCACGACCTTGCCACAGGCAATGGCAGGCCCGGGAAACGACCGGAGGGAAACGGGATCAGCCGAGGTCGGGGAAGTCCTCGATGGCCGCGCATTTGTCCACGCGGCCCCCGTCGCTGGAGAGCGGCCAGATGGCGCCTTCCAGCCGCAGGAGGTTGCCGGTCTGCTGCGAGGGATTTGAGGCGCGCATATAGAGCGGCTGCCGGTCGAGGCAGACACGCTCATACATCGTCTGAATTCGCTGCTTCTCGTCGGCGGACGTGTTCTTGAGATCATCGAGATAGCGACCGGTCAATTCCTCGTCGAGCAGCGAGACGCGGGTGCCGCAGAGCCGGAAGCGGACCCGGAACGGTTGCGCCTCGATGTCTGCGAGGATGAAGAGCGGGAGGAGGTCCAGGATCTCGGAAGGGTCGATATCCAGGCGCCGGGGCAATGCATCCCCGTGCCATTTGCTTCGCCAATAGGCATCGAACCGCTTCACCGGCTCGGACTTGAGGTCGCACAGGGCGACTTCGCACGCGAATTCTCGTGACATCGTTATCGGATGCACCCCTTACGCGTGCAGTCTAGCGCGAAATCCTTTCGAAGAAAATGCGATGACGCTGACAGGCATAGCCAAATAGGAAGCGCCGAACGTGGTTCATTGGCCGATGGATCAACCAACGGCGGGCATTTCGGTTAAAGCAAATAACCCCGCAGGATCGTATGCTGAAGGCCGAGTGGCGGACCCTTGGGTTCTTCCCCGGTGTCCAGGCAAAGCTGGGCTTCGTCTGTCATGACGAAACCCGTCGTCATGGCCTCGCTGACACCACCCTCGCCTTCTTCATTGACGATGATGGTCGACTCATGGACTACCTCCTGATGCGAAGGGTCGGCCAGATTCTGCAAGAACAGTCGCAGCACGATGCGCCGGCCAGCCGCCGCGCCACCATTGGGATGACGGTATTGCCAATCGACATCGGTGATCAGGAGCGAGCGGTCCGCCGGGATCTGAAACGGCTGTAATGCGCCGTTGCCGTCCTGGAATACACGGCGGAAGGTCAACCCCGCGGTCGTACCGCCGCATCCCGTATCGGCACTGGCCGATTGCAGAACCACCAGATCGGCCGCGGACCGACCGACATGCGTGCTTGGCACGCAAGCGGCCAAACTGCAGCCGAGGACAATACCGATGATGGCTCGCATCGCACCCCTCCCCCGGTCCTGGCACCAGACCCATCGAAACCCGTTTCGGCCTTCGGCACAAGGTTCCCCGACACCGAGCACGCGCCTTCTCGACAGGGCACGAATGTTCAATATCGCGCTCCAAAGCCTCGTTTAGCGTGATCTGGCCTTCCAGCGACAGGGATGAGCAGGCCTTCGATCAAGGGGATTCGCATCGGGCCAGCCTCGCTCGGGCGCCGCCGTCCCACAGGTTCATAGCACCAACCGATAGCCAGGAGCTCGCCATGGCCTTCAACATCAACGTCAATGGACAAGACCATACCGTCGATGTGGATGACGACACCCCGCTGCTATGGGTGCTGCGCGACGTGCTGGGCATGACCGGCACGAAGTTCGGCTGCGGCATGGCGCTTTGCGGCGCCTGCACCGTCCAGATCGACGGCACCGCGACGCGCTCCTGCATCACCACCATCGACAGCATCGGCCCGTCGAAGATCGTGACGATCGAGGCCATCGGTGAAACGCCCGCAGGCAAGAAGATCCAGCAAGCCTGGCTCGACCGCGAGGTGGTCCAATGCGGCTACTGTCAGTCGGGACAGATTATGTCGGCCACCGCCCTGCTGGCCGGCAATCCCAAGCCGAGCGACGCGGATCTCGACGATGCGATGTCCGGGAATATCTGCCGCTGCGGCACCTATGTCCGCATTCGCGAGGCCATCAAGCAGGCTGCCACCGGCAGCACAACGCAGGGAGGCTGATCCCATGCTGCTCGATCGTCTCGCCAGCTCACTTCTGGACCGGGCCGTTGCCTCGAACGATGCGGCCGGTCTCTCCCGCCGGACCTTCCTGACCGCGAGCGCCGCCGCCGGCGGCGGCCTGCTGCTGAGCATCGGCCTGCCGCGGGCAATCCTTCCGGCCGAAGCGGCAGAGGCCGCTTCCTTCGCCCCCAACGCCTTCATCCGCATGGGCATCGACCATGCCGTCGCCGGGGCCAGGATCGCGGAGCACTGGCGGTTCTCACCAGTGATTGTCGAAG
>NZ_JBOHKS010000303.1:0-24562 GCF_050729195.1 Hypericibacter sp. | reverse complement strand
CCCACAATGGAAATCAGCGAACTTAAGACCGCGTTCGACAAGAACTCGGAGACCGTCACAGCCGCGATCAAGAAGCTCGGCGACGACCTCGGCACCCTGGCCAATCACGTCGACAAGATGGAATTGAAGGCCAACCGCCCGCGCTCGGGCGGGCCCAGCGGTGGGTCGGGCGACGCCACCATAGAGGCCGAGCGGAAGGCCATCGAAGCACTGGGCGAGTATGGCCGCATCGGTGAGGCGAAGGCTATGTCCGCGACCATCGATCCCGATGGTGGATATTCTATGCAGTCGGAGATGGCGTCGGCAATCCGATTGCGCGCTGCCCAAGTCTCGCCAATCCGCGCGCTGGCTACGGTGATAACGCTGGTGAACTCGGATACCTGGGAAGAGCCAGCCCTGACAAACTTGGGGGCGGCCGATTGGGTGCAGGAGACCGAAGTCCGTCCGAACACCACGACGCCTTCAATGGCGAAGAAGATGATCCCGACCCACGACCTGTACTGCAATCCGCCAGTGTCTCAGCGGCTGCTGGACAACTCCCACTATGACATCGGTGCAACTCTGGTGGCGCGCATCGGCAAGGCGTTCGGCCAGAAGGAAGGCACCGCCTTCGTCTCTGGCAGTGGCGTCGCCAGGCCGATGGGCTTTCTGACTTACGCGAGCGCCGCCGTCGCCACCGCTGACGACACACGGGACTGGGGCAAGCTGCAGTATGTCCCGACTGGCCAGGCAGCAGCGATCGCAGCCGACAGCCTCATCGATATCAGCGAAGAGTTGGCGCCCGAGTATCGCGCCAACGCTCGCTGGGTCATGAGCCGGCGGACCGCCGCTATTGTCCGCAAGCTCAAGGATGGCCAGGGTGACTACCTCTGGGCCAACAGCCTGATTGCCGGCCAGCCGCCGACGCTACTCGGCTATGGAGTGACGATCGCCGACGACATGCCCTCGGTCGGAGCCAATAGCTTCCCGATTGCCTTCGGTGACTTCCGTGAGGGTTACTGCGTCGTCGACTCGGCCAAGATGACGATCCTTCGTGACCCATTTAGCAACAAGCCCTTCGTCAATTTCTACACGGTGCAGCGGACGGGTGGCGATGTTCGCGACTACGACGCGATCAAGCTGCTCAAGGTGGCTGTGAGTTGATGTCCAACAATGGTGGTCGGGCGCAATAGCGCTCGGCCGCAGCTCGATGCGATGGGCGAGGCGCACCCCCTAGGGCATCTTTATCTTTGGAGCCTTTAGGGGGCCCGGACCGCACGGGTCTCACGCGCAGAATTTTTGGCCAAAATGGAATTTCGGGCCAGAAACGCATTTTGGCCTAATAAATCGACTCTACAGGGGGATTATTTCGGCCAAAACCTGATTTTAGAAAAGTGCAGGAAAACGCGCGTTGGTGCCGGCGGCGCTTGCATCGGATGAAATAATCAGCGACCGATTCACTGCAAGGAATCGCCGCTTTTCGGCTGCCCCCGACGGCGGCTATCTACGCTTAGAGGCGGGCTTCCGCTTTCGAAGCCGCACACCGGGGCCCTCGCCGTTCTCTTCGATGAAGATGGCGCCGGCACGCTCAAGGGTCTTCTGGAGTTGATCCAGGCTCGACGCGTAAGGAGAGGTCGCCTCTCGCTCAAAATTCGCGATCGTTGCGCGCGATACCTTGGATGCGTCGGCAAGATCGTCCTGGGACCATCCGAGAAGGCCTCGAGCTGCACGGCATTGGCTGGGCGAAAGGGCCATTTCCAACTCTACACAAATTGCATTGACTTTCAATCATACTCTACACAATCTGTGTAAGGTTAACGTATGCACGGTCGGGCTGCAAGAGCCCGATCCGGCACAGGAAACCTTTATCTCGGAGGATGAAATGCGGAAGGCGACGCGACGCGCGGCTTTGGTTGGTCTGGCTGCTTCGGTGGCTGCAATTGGAACTTGCTCGGCATCGGCCGCGACCGAGGAAACGGACCCGGTGTTGGAGGCCTGGCGCCAGTGGCGCCCGCTGGAGGCCAGGTTGAACGAGCTTCGCATGGCCAAAGAGCAGATCATGGTTGCTCTGCCGGATTGGGCCCAACGGCCCCGGGTCAAGGTTGGCGAGTGGACCAGCGACGGCTGCGGGGCGAAGAAGGGCGACCCGATCTATTTCCACAGCTGGGATCAATTAGCCGCCCACTACGGCCCCGGGTCGATGAGCTTCAGCGGCATGGACGGGCCCGCCTTCTTTCTCCAGAAGCGTGCGGAGTTCCATGCCTCCGAGCGGGCCATGGAGACGGCGCGGGAGCGCGTGGGGTTGAACGACATAGAAGATCGGATGGAGGTGACCGAAAAAGCGGCCGACGTGTACCTGCGGGCCATGCTTCACACTGAGCAGCCGGGACCGGTTGCGCTGGCGGCCCGGCTGGACGTCGCCATCAACTTTTCGGGCGCTAAGTTCCTGGTCGACTATCCGACGAACATCCTTTGCGCCGGCATCCGGGACCTGCTGCCGGAGCTCCCGGCCGACATGCAAGAGGCCCTGCGGCCGATCGCGACGGCGCTGGGCACGATGCGGACCATCCGCGAGGCTTACCTGCCGATGGGAGGCAGCCATGTCTGAGGGCATCACGGCGAGCCTCGCGGCCTTTGATATCCCGACTGACCTGGCGGACCCTGACGCCGCTCTCTGGCGCCTGGTGCTGGAACTGCAGGCCATGAATCGGCGAAGCACAGAGTGCGACGCCGAATATGACCGGCTCGACGCTGCCGGGTGCGCCGCTGAAGCCGCCGCGGCCCACGATGAGGGCGACAGGCTCCATGGGTTGGGGCGGGCGATCGAAACCGCTATCTGGGCAATCCCGGCACGGACCCCGCGCGGGCTCATGGTCAAACTCGAGATCGCGACATGTTGGGCGCTAGAAGAGCTGCCGCCCGACGATCCGATGCCGGCTGGCTACTTCACTCGGCCGGCTGGCGATGGTGAAAGCTTCGATCGGCGCGCGATTCTCGCCGTCTGGCAGGACGCCGTGGCCATGTTCGGTCGCCCGCCGGTGTCGGATCCGCGGTGGCGGCGAGGCAGCCAATCTTGATGGAATGCTGCCCCCAGCCTAAGCTTCCTGCGCTGGCGACGGCTGGCCCAAGGCGCGACGATCGAAAGGCCGCCCCGCGGTATCTCCCGGACCGCTTATAACGGGTCGGGAAGACCCAGCCTCACCACCAAAGGGCCGCCCTGGCAATCCCATGGGCGGCCTTTCTTTTTTTGGGCGATAGTTTTGCGGCGGGTAAGAAACCGGGCCTCGGCGACCGGCGTTAGTTCTCGGGGTTCAAAGCTCTGTCGACATTGATTAGGTCGCGGACCTCGCGGCCAAGCGGACTGATCACATAAATCAGCGACCCCCAGCCCGTCTTTGCAATCACGAGGCCCGACCGCAGAGATCTCCCGGCAATTGCCTGGGTCAAATCATCATCGCCAAACGCCTCGGCAAGTGCGCTCTTAGCGAGGTCCGCGGCGCCCGGCTTTGGCTCCGGCATGTCGTTATTCTTACTGTCTGCCGCCACCAAGATACCGACAAACACGATTTCGTCGCGGCTCAGCGGCGCCAAAATGTCGGCGAACTTCAAGAAGTCCGACACCCATGCTTTGTCTCGTCTGGCGAGGCCCACCATAGCCTGTGCGAGAAGCCGCAGATTTTCGTCCGCAGATTGATCCCGGACAGCTCGAGCATATCGATAGGCGCCGGCGGCCAATTGCTGATCGTCGTGAAAGTGGCCGTCAGTGACGCCAGCCACGCGGAATTCGTCCTCGATTATGTCGCGCGCAACTCGGAATCTGGTCTCGAGATAGCTGACGACCGCGCGAGATGCCGCGCCTGCCATGGGCGCGTAAGCATCATGCCCGACGCCGATCAGGGCTGTTTCCACCACGACGCCAGTCGCTTCTGCCATCCAACTCATTGAGCGTTCCGATCACTGGAGTGGCCCGCCGCACCGCATGGACTAAGGGAGCGCTAGGTTGTGGGTAAGGTCGTGGGCGTAGCACAAAAATTACGCAAAAAATGGCTGAAAACTGCCAATTGTGGCGGATGGGGTGGGATTCGAACCCACGATGGCGTTGCCGCCATGCCGGTTTTCAAGACCGGTGCCTTCAACCGCTCGGCCACCCATCCCTTTGGTGCGGGCCATCACTTAGCATCCTGCCAGCGGCTGCGAAAGTCCGAGTTGCCACCCGGCCGCAATCCGGGCGTTCGGCCAGGCGCCGTTCGGCCCTTGCTCTGGTAGCCGCAAGGTCAGGATTTGCCCCGCAGCGCCGGCACTTCGCACGCCCCAGGCGGAGACAAGGGCTGTGGTCAACGCGCATGGCCCCAGGTAACATCGCTGCCGGATCGCGTCGACGGGGGCGACAATTGAACATGAGGCCAGTTGCGCAACAGCTCTCCGATGTTCCGGCTGAGTGGCACGACCGGATTCTCTACAAGACGGCAAAGGGCAGTCTCAGTTATTCGGAAGTCCAGGCGCAGATGCTCGCTGTTGCCGCCTGGCTGCAGAAGAAGCATTCACTGGCTGCCGGGCATCGCGTCACCATCTGTCTTCCCAAGACGCTCGAGACCGTCTGTCTTCTCTATGGCGTTCTGGCCGCCGGCGCGTGTTTTGCCCCGCTTCAGTTCAACGGTCCGCCTGATCGCCTCCATCGACAGCTGGCCAGCATAGAGCCGCATCTCCTGCTCACGACGAGCAAGATGATGCGAAAGCTCGAAGCGGAGGCCGGGGCGCCGCCGCTCCCGCCCACCGCCTGCATCGAGATGACGGACGACGGCCGCGGGCTGGAGGATCTGGTTCGTGGAACCACGCCGCTGCCACGGCCGGCGCCCGTGGATCCGAAAGCTTTGGCAGCACTCTATTTCACGTCCGGTTCGACCGGAGAGCCCAAAGGCATCATGGTCTCGTACGGGAGCATGGCCGGCACGGTCGCGGCCCTTGCTGCCGGCGACGCGGTCAGCAGCAACGACCGAATGATCAGCCTCATTCCGCTGCAATATGCCGCCTCGCTTCAGATTTTCTGTCCGCTGGTCGGCGGTTGCAGCCTCCGGCTCGTGACGGATGAAGAAGCGATGTTTTCGGACCGGGTCGCCACCGTCCTGCAGCAGGAGCGCATTTCCGTCTGGATCACGGCGGCGACCGCGCTGAGATTGCTGGTCGAGAGCGAACCGCTGAAAGGCACCGGCCTCGATGCGATGCGCCTCGTCATCTTCTTTGGAGAGCGCATGCCGGTGCCTGCCTTGAGGACGGCCATGCAGATCATGCCGAACGCCGTGTTCGAAAACGCCTATGGCGCGTCCGAGGCGTTCCGGATCATGCTCTATCGCGCGCCCCGGCCATTGCCGGAGGATCTCGACATGATTCCTCTCGGGCGGCCGACGGAGACCTACGACCTGACGTTGCGCAATGCGGAAGGGCAGCCTGTTCCCGACGGCGAGGTGGGCGAGATCTGCGTGGTCGGCGACACCGTCATGATGGGTTATTGGAAGAAGCCCGAACTGACGGAGGCCAGCCGCATTCAAGGGACCTCGCAATCCTACCGGACCGGCGATCTTGCGCGCCTCGGCGACGACGGCAATTACCATTTGGTCGGTCGGGCCGATTATCGAATCAAGCTGCGGGGCCATCGTTTCGACCTGGGGGAAGTCGAGGCCGCGTTGAAGGCCCATCCGGCGGTTCGCGACGCTGTGGCGATCGTTCTTGAAGCCGGGCCCTTCAAAGAACGGGTTTTTGCCGCCGTGCTGGCCGGGAAGGACGATAATCTTGGCGCTGCGCTGAAGTCGCTCTGCGCCAAGCGGTTGCCGGTCTTCGCCAGACCCGCCCGCATCATGCTCCTCAATCGATTTCCGCAGCTTCCCTCCGGCAAGGTCGATCGGAAGGCGCTTCAGGCGCTGGGCGCCAAACCCACCGCGCCCAAGACCTGAGCATTGACGGATATTGCGGGAAGGTTCGCTTGCCGTGGATCACCGGCAGGACCGTGGTGGCCTTGAGCACCTCCATCGCCGTCATCGAGCTCACGTCCGGAACGGCCTTCCGGGCCCGAGTAAAACTATGCCCAGGCCAAGATAATCTCTCTCGGCGACGCCGCACTTCACTGAGACTATTACGCCCGCCGAGCCTCACGGGGCCAGCCAGTCTTGCCTGCATTATGGACCTGGATATTGCCGGCCGCCTGACAGCGCCGGCCGGCCCCGGCGGTGCTCCGTTGGACAAACCGGAGCGGGCATTCCCCAATAGGTCTATGGTTTGCCGGGTATGCAGCGGCCGGCATTCAATGCCGGTCGAGGTTTGTGGATTGGACAAGACGGCTGAAGCGCGGGGAGGCGCTTGGGGATGGAGCTTCGCCACATCAAATATTTCCTGGCGGTCGCCGAGGAGCTGCATTTCCGCAAGGCCGCCGAGACGCTTCATATCTCCCAGCCGCCTCTGTCGCAGCAGATTCGTCAGCTCGAGGAAGAGCTGAAGATCCCCCTCTTCGTGCGCAACAAGCGGGGGGTCTCCCTGACGCCGGCCGGCAAGAGGTTCCTGCCCCACGCACGGCGCATTCTTGCGGCCGTCGATTCCGCCATTCTCGTGACCCGGCAAGGAGTCCCCGATCGGATCGAGTTCGGATTCGTCAGCTCGGCCGCCATGCTGCTGTCGCCGGTCATGCATCGGTTTCGCGAGATCCATCCCGCGGTCGATCTGCGCATGGTCGAGGCGAGCACGAGCCGGCAGGGCGACATGCTTCGGGCGGGCGAGCTGGATGTGGGGCTGTTGCGGGCACCCTGGGCCAGCCCGGGGTTCATTTCCGAAGTCGTCGCGCGCGACAAGCTCGCCATCATCCTGCCGAACGATCACCCGCGGGCAAACGATCCCAGGCTGAAGCTCGCGGACCTCGTCCATGATCGTTTCGTCTTCTTTCCCCGCGAGCTCGGGCCCGGCTATTTCGATTCCGTGATGGCGGCGTGCAATCGCGCGGGGCTCGCGCCGGAGCTGGACCAGATCGCGGGGTCGACGCTGACGATCATCAATCTGGTGGCGGCCGGTCAGGGCTTCTCCCTGATACCGTCGCAACTGGCCGCGATCTCCAAGGGGGTGACGGCCCGCATTCCCAAGGATCTCGACGGCGACACCCTGCTGGTCGCGGCCTACGCCCAGGACAAGAAGGACGCCGAGCTGACGAGATCTCTGGTCAAGATCATCAAGGCCTGCGCGCCGCCGTCGCGCGGATGACGCCTGATACGCTCGCTATATCACAGCATTCAACCTTTATATTGGCTGCGGCCGGGACCGGGCCCTAGGGTTCTGTTCTCGCGGCCCGGTCGCCGCACCGCGCCAGCCGCCTCGCCACCTCAACATCAGAACGCGGATCGTCGGCAATGACTGAAATCCAGGCTGACCTCGTCGTCCGGAATGGCTACCTCATCACGATGAACGACGCCCGCCAGTGCTTCGAGCGCGGCGCCGTGGCGATCCTCGGCAACAAGATCGTGGCCGTCGGCACCGACCGGGATATCGCGCGGACGGTCAGGGCCAAGCGCGTGGTCGATGCCGAGGGCGGCATCGTTCATCCGGGATTCGTCGACACCCATGTTCACTTCATGAACACGGTGCGCGGCGCCGTTCCCGATTCCGCCGATACCTCCATCATGATGAACACGTTCCGGCGCTGGTGGGACAGCGTCGAGGAAGAGGACGAACGCGCGGCGACGCTCCTCAACTGCCTCGAGATGCTGTCGAACGGCACGACCTGCTTCCTGGAAGCCGGGACGCTGCAGTTTCCCGACCTGGCGGCCGAGGCGGCCGCGACGATCGGCATTCGCGGCCTCATCGGCGATCCCTTTCTCTGGGACGTGCCGTCCTCGCCCGGCACCCACGCCATGACGCGGGCGCCGCGGGACCAGAATCGCAGCCTCAAGCTCCTCGGCAGCCAGCTCAAGCGCAACAGGGGCGAACCGCTGATCCGGGGCTGCGTCGTTCTGTTCGGGCTGGGAAGCGCTTCCGACGAACTCATGCAGGCGGCCAAAGAACTGGCCGACAGTCACCATGTCGTTTTCTCGCAGCATCAGTCGTTCGACACGCATGACGGTTCGGCCGACGAACAGCGCCTGGGGAAGCGGGCGATGTGTCATTACGCCGACCATGATCTGGTGGGCGAGAACTGCACCTTCAGCCATATGAACGATCTCACGGCGGACGAGGCAGACATCGTGCGCCAGGCCGGCATGTCGGTGGTCTGGTGCCCGGTCACCTTCATGAACCTGGGCGCGGGCGCCGCGAAACATGCGCGCCATCTCGAGATGCTCAGGGCGGGCGTGAATGTCTCGCTCGCCAGCGACGGCGCCGTCTCGGGATGCCGCTACGATATCGGGCTGCAAGGTCTGGTGGGGCTGCTGGCGTCCCGCGCGAAGAGCGAGAACAAACTGGCCTTCTCCGCCGAGGATGTCCTGGAGCTGGCGACAAGGGGCGGGGCCAAGGCGGTGGGCATGCTGGACCAGATCGGATCGATCGAGCCCGGCAAATATGCCGATCTCGTCATTCGCACGACGGACCTGCCCGAGGCGCAGCCGATCACCGATCCGGTCCAGGCGCTGGTCTATAGCTGCGGTTCCAAATCCATCTCGACGGTCATCGTCAATGGCGAGATCGCGTGGTCGGCAGGTCAACCCACCCGCGTGGAAGCGGCGATGGTCTATGACCTGGCCCGGACCTCGCGCCGGCGCATGTGGGCGAAACTGTCGCTCGCGCCCGAGGGCAAATGGCCGCTGCTGGTCTGACGAATTCAGAAAGGCGCCTCGCGTCCCATGTACAAGCTCTATTACTCACCCGGGCTGGCCAGCCTGGCCCCGCATTTCATTCTGCGGGAGATCGGCGTCCCGCATGAGCTGGTGCTGGTCGACCGGACGCTCGGCCAGCATAAATCGGCCGAGTATCTCGCGCTCAACCCGAACGGCCGCATCCCGACTTTCACGGACGGGTCCTTCGTGCTGTTCGAATCCGCGGCGATCTGCCTGCATCTGGCGGAGCGGCATCCCGAGGCGAATCTCATTGCGGGCTTGGGCACCGACGTCCGCTCGCATACCTATCAATGGCTCACCTTCCTCACCAACACCCTGCAGGCCGATCTCTGGCAGTATTTCCGCCCGGAGTTCTATGTGGAGCCGGAGCGGCGGGACGCCTTCAAGGACGTGATGCAGGGCCATGTCGCCCGGCATCTCGAGGTGCTCGACCGGCATCTGGAGGGCAGGGACTGTCTGGCGGGTGACAGCCTGTCGATCGCGGACTTCTATCTCTTCATGCTCGGCCGCTGGTCTCGGCATATCGCGCGTCCGACGCGTAGCTTTCCACATCTCTCGCGCCTCATGGAGCGGGTCTGCGGCCGCCAATCGGTGCTGGGCGCGCTCGCGCTCGAACGGATCTCGTCGCCCTATTACTGAGGCATGGTTTGACGCGACGGCACCGGGGCTGCGCGAAGTCACGCGCAGCGTGCCGTTCCGCGCGCGTGCGGATGAAACCCATCGCCAGCACCAAGTTTTCCTTGTGAGACGATTCCGGCCACCGGCTGATATGGCAGGCGTCTTAGAGAATACGTACTCCATATTGGATTTGGCCCCGGTCCGTCACTAGCGTGCCCCCAAGCAGTCCATATTTCAGGAGGGCGCATCAGTGGCGGCCAGCAAGAATCAAAATCGCATGATCATCGACGGCCTGCAGGCCGATGAGTGCGATCTCGAGGTCTTCGAGGAGTGGCATAAGGGCGGTGTGTCGTGCGTGCATGTGACATGCATGAACTACACCTTCGACAACACGCGCGAGGCGCTGTCCGCCTTGTCGCGCTGGCGCCGCACCTTTCGCAATCATGGCGATCTCATCCGTCCCGCCACCAGCGTGAAGGACGTCCGCGCCATCGCGGCCGAAGGCAAGACCGCGGTCATTCTGGGCTTCCAGAATACGCTCCCGCTCGAGGATGATCTGGCGCTGGTCGAGATCTTCTACGATCTCGGCATCCGCGCCATCCAGATGTCCTACAACCATCAGGGCCTCGCCGGCTCCGGCTGCCTCGAGCCGAACGATACGGGGTTGTCGCTCTACGGCAAGAAGATCATCGCCGAGATGAACCGCCTCGGCATGGTGGTCGACACCTCGCATTGCGGCATCAAGACGACGATGGATTCGATCGAGCAATCGACGGCGCCCATCGCCGTGACCCATTCCAATTCGCTGAGCTTCTCCTCCGAGGTGGAGCTGAAGCACCGGCTGAAGTCGGACGAGATCATGAAGGCGCTGGTCAAGAAGGGCGGCATGTTCGGCATGGTGCTGTTCCCCGCCATGCTGCCGGGTGGCATGAACTGCACGCTGAAGCGTTTCGTCGACCTGATCGAGCATACGGCCGGGATCGTGGGCACGGGCAATCTCGGGCTCGGCACCGACTTCGTCTGGCGCCGGCCCTTGTCCTACATCAAGCAGGTTCGTACCGGACGCGGCACCTTCGATTGGGCATCGGTCGTGCCGCCCAAATGGCCCGAATGGATGAGGACGCCGGCGGACTTCCCGCGGATCGCCGACGAGCTGGCGGCGCGGAAATGGTCGGACAGCGATATCGACGGCTACATGGGGCGGAACTGGCTCGACTTCTACGAGCGGGTGATTGGCTAGGGTTTCACGTTCAACGAAAAACCGGAAAAGGCGGTGAGACAGATGATCGATCGTCGCAAATTACTCATGGGTATGGGGTCTGGCGCAATTCTGGCCATGGCCAATCCCCGGCTTGCGTTCTCGAGCGCGGGCCAGGTGAATTTCGTCAGCTGGGGCGGCACCACGCAGGATTCGCAGGAGAAGGCCTGGGGTGTGCCGTTCAGCGCCGAAAGCGGTATCCAGGTGATCCAGGGCGGGCCGTCGGACTATGGCAAGCTCAAGGCCATGGTCGATGCCGGCAACGTCACCTGGGACGTGGTCGACGTCGAGAATGATTTCGGGCTCTATGCCGGCAAGGCTGGACTGACGGAGAAGCTCGATTTCTCGATCATCAATCGGGACGAGTTGGATCCGCGCTTCGTCTCGGACTATACGGTCGGCAGCTATGTGTCGACCCATGTGCTGGGCTACGACAAGGGCAAGTACGGCGACAAGGCCCCGCAGCACTGGCCGGATCTGTTCGATACGAAGAAGTATCCGGGCAAGCGCGCCTATTACAAATGGGTCGGGCCGGGCCTGCTGGAAGTGCCGCTGCTCGCCTCCGGCGTCAAGCCCGGGGAGCTCTATCCGCTCGACCTCGACCGTGCCTTCAAGCAATTGGATCTCATAAAGAAGGACATTCTCTGGTACAGCAGCGGCGCCGAATCGCAGCAGTTGCTGGCCTCCGGAGAGACAACGCTCGGCATGTTCTGGAGCGGGCGGCTCTATTCCCTGATTAAGGACGGGCAGAATGTCGGCATGTCCTGGAACCAGAACCTCGTGGCGGCCGATGTGCTTGTGATCCCCAAGGGGTCGCCGAACAAGGATGCCGCGATGAAGTTCCTGGCCTATGCCGTGAGCGCCAAGGGGCAGGCCGAGATGGCCAACCTCTCGGCCTACGGTCCGGTCAATACGAAGTCGCTGGCGCTGCTGAATTCGGATATCAAGGAATTCCAGCCGAGCCAGCATGCCGACCAGAACGTCCCGCTGAATATCGATTATTGGGCCGAGAACCGGGACGTCATCAGCAAGCGCTGGTATGAGTGGCAGGCCAGCTGATCGCGGCCCTGCCCGAAAGGATTCCGGCCTGAGGGAGCCGTCGGCATCGCCATGGGAAACCTGACCCCCGTTCTCGGTTTGCGGTCCTTCATCCGCAACATCAGAGCAAGCGGTCTGGTCCTGGCGATGCCGGCGCTCCTGCTTCTGTCGGCGCTGTTCGTCCTGCCGGTCCTGATCCTGCTGTCGCGGAGCTTCCTCGATCCGCAACCGGGCCTCCAGAACTACGCCGAGCTGCTGAGCTCGGCGTCATATCGCACGATCCTGTTCAACACCTTCATCGTCTCGACGACGGTGACCCTGGTCACGCTCGCCATCGGCTTTCCGGTGGCGTGGCTGCTGGCCGTCATTTCCCGGTTCTGGGCGATGGCGGTCTTCGCCGTGATCCTCCTGTCGATGTGGACGAATCTCCTGACCCGGACTTTCGCCTGGATGATCCTTCTCCAGTCGACGGGCGTGATCAACCGGGCCCTGATCGCGCTCGGCGTGATCGACACGCCGCTGGCGCTCACGAACAACCTGATCGGCGTCACGATCGGGATGACCTACATCATGTTCCCCTTCATCGTGCTGCCGCTCTACGCGACGATGAAGGCCATGGATCCCGCCGTCTTAAGGGCGGCGTCTCTATGCGGCGCCTCGCGCCTGCAATGCTTCCTCCATGTCTTCCTGCCCAACTGCGCCTCGGGCATCGTCGCCGGCTGCCTGATGGTCTTCGTCATGTCGCTGGGCTACTTCGTGACGCCCGTGCTGCTGGGCGGGCCCTCCTACATGATGCTGGCCGAGCTGATCGTGCAGCTGATCCAGTCGATGCTGAATTGGGGCCTGGGCGCCGCCGCGGCCTTCATTCTCTTCGCCGCGACCCTGGCGCTCTATGCCCTGCAGATCCGCCTGTTCGATCTCCTGACCGACGCGCGGAAGGGCTGAGGCGATGCTGCTCGATTTCGAACGGCTCGGCTGGCTGCGCTGGCTTCTCGGGGTCATCGGCGCGCTCGCCTGTGTCTTCCTGCTGCTGCCGATCGTCTTCATCGTGCTGCTGTCCTTCGGCTCGTCGCGCTGGCTGATCTTCCCGCCGCCGGCCTGGACGCTCAAATGGTACGGGGAGTTCTTCGCCAACCCGCAATGGATCCAGTCGGTGCTGGCGAGCGCCAAGATCGGGCTCCTCGTCGCCGTCTGCTCGGTCGTGCTGGGCTTCTGGTCGGCGCTGGCGATCACGCGCGGGAGCTTCCCCGGCAAGTCTGTCTTGCGGGTCTTCCTGCTGATGCCGATGGTGCTGCCGGTGGTCGTGCTGGCGGTCGGTATCTATTCGCTGTTCCTGCGGGTCGGACTGAACGGCACGCTGGGCGGCTTCGTGCTCGCCCATCTGGTCATCGCCTTGCCGTTCTCCGTGATCGTCATCGGGAACGCGCTGCTGAATTTCGACAAGGCCATCGAGGACGCCGCCATCCTCTGCGGCGCCAGCTCGCTGCAGGCGAAGCTCCGGGTGACGGTACCGGCAATCCGTTTCAGCCTCTTCACCGCCGCCATCTTCTCGTTTCTGGCCTCCTGGGACGAGATCGTCATCGCGATCTTCATGGCGAGCCCGACCCTGCAGACATTCCCGGTCAAGATATGGACGACGCTGCGCCAGGACCTAACGCCGGTGATCGCGGCCGCGTCGAGCCTTATGGTGCTGCTGACGATCATCCTGCTGCTGATCAGCGCCCTGCTCATGAGGAGAAGAAATTGAGTGCGTTTCTTTCCATCCGGGGCGTCAGCAAGCGATTCCAGGACTTTGCCGCGGTCAATAATGTGAGCCTCGATATCGAGAAGGGCGAGTTCGTCACCTTCCTCGGGCCCTCGGGGTCCGGTAAATCGACGCTGCTCTATCTGATCGCGGGCCTGCATGAGGCGACCCAGGGCGACATCTCGCTCGCCGGGAAGTCGCTGCTCGATACGCTGCCCAACAAGCGCAACATCGGGATGGTGTTCCAGCGCTATACCCTGATCCCGCATATGAATGTCCGGGAGAACATCACCTTTCCGCTCAAGGTGCGGCACTGGCCGCGGGCGCGCATCGAGAAGCGTCTCGACGAGATGCTGAAGCTGGTGCGGCTGGAGAAGTTCGCCAAGCGGAAGCCTTCGGAGCTCTCCGGCGGGCAGCAGCAGCGCGTGGCCCTGGCCCGCGCGCTCGCCTACGACCCGGAAATCCTGCTGATGGACGAACCCCTGGCCGCCCTCGACAAGCGGCTCAAGGAAGATCTCCAGCTCGAGATCCGGCGCATCCACCGGGAAACCGGAGCGACCATCATCTATGTGACGCATGACCAGGAAGAGGCGCTGCGGCTCTCGGATCGCATCGCCGTTTTCAATCATGGCCGCATCGAGCAGATCGCCGTGGGGAAATCGCTCTATGACAACCCCGCCAACATGTTCGTGGCCGGCTTCGTCGGCAATTCGAATTTCCTGCGCACGACCATCAGAACCGTCGAAGGCGACCGGGCGACGGCGCTTATGCCAGACGGCACCTTGATCGGCAATGTGCGTGGCCATCAGGCTTTGAGAGCCGGGGCCGAGGGCGCTTTGCTGGCGCGGCCCGAGCAGTTCCGCATCCGTCCGCTCGACGGCAATGGCGGGGGCTCGGGCTTCCCCGCGACCATCCGCGATGCGACCTATCTGGGCGAGACCATGCAGATCGCGGCCGTCACTCCCTGGGGCCAGGAACTGTCCATCCGCTGTGCGCCGGCCGAATTCAAACCCAGCGGGCAGGATCCGAGCCGCTGCCGGGTCACGCTCTCGGACGAAGGTCCGATCCTGTTCTTCGAGAACAGGTAGGGAGCAGGACGCGGCTACTCGGCATAGGTCACCGGGAGGACCGTGGTGGCCTTGATCACCTCCATCGCCATCATCGAGGTCACGTCGGAGAGCTCGATGCGCTGGATGATCCGCTTATAGACGCTGTCATAAGCGGCGATGTCGGGCACCACGGCGCGCAGCAGATAGTCGATCTGCCCGCTCATGCGATAGACCTCGACGATCTCGGGGATGCCGTCGATGGCCCGCTGGAAGCGCGTCAGCCAGTCGAGCGAATGCTGGCTGGTGCGGATCGCGATGAAGACGGTGAGGCCGACATTCATCTTTACCGGATCGAGCAGCGCGACCCGCCTGGTGATGACGCCCTTTTCCTCGAGCGCCTTGATCCGGCGCCAGCAGGGCGTGGTGGAGAGATTGACCTGCTCGGCCAAGTCCGCGAGCGCGACGGTGGCGTCGGCCTGCAGGATCGTCAGGATTTTGCGGTCGATGTCGTCCATGGGTAAAATTTCTACATAATTCTATAATAGAAGAATAATTTTCTACCATTTAGCAAATCTAGGCGTAAATCAAAATAATCTTCCTCGGCGGCGGGGCCATCCTCTGGGACCATCGAGCTTGATTGATGATTCGGGAGACGTCATGGCTTGGCTGAAATCCTTCACCGAACATCCGGCGAGTGTGGGCGAGAGCTATGGCGAGCATTGGGGCGTCGCCATGGGCTTCGGCCTGCGCATGTTGGGCGCCTCGCTCGCCTGCATGATCCACGCCTTCCTGCCCGGGCTCTTCGTCCGCACCGGCAGCCAGGCGATCGAGCGGCTTCATGACCGCATGGCGGTCAACCGCCAGCGGCATTCAGGACAACATCCGAGCGGCACGAAGCCGGTCGGCGTCCTCCAGAACTCGGGCACGCGCTGACGCTCGGCTCCTCTCCGCCTTTCCTGGGGCCCTGAAAGAAAAACCCCGGCCTCGCGCGAGCGGACCGGGGTTTCTTCATGAGCGCGAACAGCGTCGCGGTCGGCTAGGCGGCAGGGCGCTTGCTGGCGATGTCCCATTTGGCGTCCGGCACCACCACGAGTTTGCCGACGAAGCCCTTGTTCATGAAATCGGTCTGGGCGCGGTGGAAGTCCGAGAGCTTGTAGGTCGCGGCCAGAATGGCGTTGATCTTGCCGTCCTCGATATAGCCGACCAGGCGCTTGAAGGCGCCGCGCGTGCCCTGGGTCGAACCATGCATCTCGAGATGCTTGAGATAGAGCGTGCGCAGATCGAGTTCGACCACGGGGCCGCCGATGGCGCCCGCCGTCACATAGCGGCCTTCCGCCCGCACGATCCGCAGCAGGTCGTTGAACATCGAGCCGCCGACGAGATCGGCCACCACATCGATCGGCTTGCCGCCGGTGGCCTTGGCCACCTCGGCGACCAGGTCGCCCTTGCCGCGCGTGACGACGGTCTCCGCGCCGATCGCCTTCACCTGGTCTTCCTTGCCGGCGCCAACCACGGCGTAGGGAATGCCGCCACGGGCCCGCACCAGCTGCACCAGACCTGATCCCACGCCGCCCGAGGCGCCGGTGATCAGCACCCGTTCGCCGGCGGCGACACGAGCGCGGTCGAGCATATGTTCGCCGGTCAGATAGGCGCAGCAGAAGGTGGCGAGCTCGGCATCGGTCATGGTGCGGCGGACGACATGCGCATTCTCGGCCGGCACCGTCAGATATTCGGCATAGCCGCCGTCGCGGCCATGGCCGATGTAATCACAGTCGGCGAGGCTGTCGTCCTCGGCGTTGTAGATGCTGAAATCGACCATGACGCGCTGGCCGATCCGCTTGACGTCGACACCGGCGCCCACGGCCACGATGCGGCCGACGCTGTCGGTGCCCTGGATGCGCGGGAAGGTGAGGGTGGTGCCGCCGCGCCGCCAGGAGGAGGGCGCCTTCGAATCCGCATCCGTGCCATAGGCGGCCTGACGCACCCACACATCCGTGTTGTTCATGCCGCAGGCCGAGACCTCGATCAGCACCTCGCCCTTCGCGGGCGTCGGCACCTTCACGTCGGTCTTATAGAGGAGCTTCTCGAGCCCGCCATGGCCGGTCAGGACCACGGCCTTCATGGTTTTCGGAATGGTCGCGGTCGCCGTCATCGGGAACTCCTCTCGAAGGACCGAGCCGCGACGCCGCGCGGCTCTCGTTTGCTGATTTGATGATAGGGTATACCGGTTGCATACACAATCCCGGCGTCTGCTAAAAGGCCCTTTGATGCCGCTGCCACAGGGATCAGATGGTTTTGACGCCGCGCTGATTGTTGACGCGGGCGCGCAGCAATTCGACAGCGGTCAGGATCAGGGCCGAGACGACGATCAGCAAGGTCGCGACGGCGAGGATGGTGGGGCTGATCTGCTCGCGGATGCCGGCCCACATCTGGAGCGGGATGGTGCGCTGGTCGTAAGCCGCCAGGAATTGCACCACGACAACCTCGTCGAAGGAGGCGGCGAAGGCGAAGAGCGCGCCCGAGACGACGCCGGGCAGGATCAGAGGCAACACCACGCGGAAGAAGGTCAGCAGCGGCGGCGCTCCCAGGCTGGCGGCCGCCCGCGTCAGGCTGTAGTCGAAATTCATCATGGTCGCGGTGACGGTGATGACGACGAAGGGTGTGCCCAGCACCGCATGGGCCAGGATGATGCCCAGCATGGTCTGGGCGAGGCCCACCTGCGAATAGAAGAAATACATGCCGGCCGAGACGATGATGATCGGGATGATCATGGGCGAGATCAGGATCGTCATGACCAGGCTGCGCAGCGGCATGGTGGGCCGGCTGAGGCCGACGGCGGCCAAGGTGCCCAATGTGGTCGCGAGTGCCGTGGCGCAGGTGGCGATGATCACGCTGTTGCGGATCGCCAGCAGCCATTGGTCGTTGGCGAGGATGTCGCGATACCATTGCAGCGAATAGGCCGCGGCCTCGAAGCGCAGCATACCCTCGGTGAAGGTGAAGAAGGGCTGCGCGTTGAAGGAGAGCGGCACCACCACGATCAAAGGCGCGATCAGGAAGAAGAACACCAGCACGCAGAAGGTCAGATAGGCGCCGTGCCAGAGGCGGCCGGGGAGGGTGCGATGAGGTCTTGTTGCCATGGTGCCTATCCCAGCTTCGTGTTCTCGAGGCCGACGAGGCGATTATAGAGCCAATAGAGCAGCAGGACCGCGACCAGCAGGATGGCGCTCAAGGCCGAGGCCAGTCCCCAGTTGAGCGAGGTCCGCATGTGATAGGCGATCAGATTGGAGATGAGCTGTCCGCTCTGTCCGCCCACCAAGGCCGGGGTGATGTAATAGCCGACGGAAAGGATGAAGACGAGCAAGCCGCCGGCGCCGATCCCGGGCAGGCTCAACGGGACGTAGACGCGCAGGAAGGCGATGGCGGGATGGGCGCCCAGTGATTCCGCCGCGCGCTGATAGAGCGGCGAGATGGTCCGCATCACGCTGTAGAGCGGCAGGATCATGAAAGGCAGCAGCACATGGGTCATCGCCACGAAGGTGCCGACCTTGTTGTAGATCATGGTCGGCCGGTCGTTGTCGGCGACGACACCCAGATGCACCAGGAGATCGAGCACCACGCCGTTGGATTGCAGCAGCACGATCCAGGAGGTGGTGCGGACCAGGAGCGAGGTCCAGAAGGGCAGCAGCACCAGGATCAGCAACCGGTTGCTGAGCGAGGTCGGCACATGCGCCAGGAGATAGGCGACCGGATATCCCAGCAACAGACAGATGCCGGTCGTAATCAGGCCGATCCAGAAGGTGCGCATGAAGATCGCGATATAGATCCGCTGATCTTCGGGCTGCGCCACGATGTTGCCGTCGGCATCGCGCTTCATGTCGAGGGCGTTCAGATAATAGGCGCTGGTATAGGGAACCACGGCCTGCCGGATCATCGCCCAGGTCGCGTGGTCCACCCAGAGCGGGTTGATCGCCGCGAAGGCGGGTTGATAGGGTCCTTCGGTGACCTTGCTGATCTGGCGCGCGGTCGAACGGACCAGGCTCAGCATGCCGCTGGTTTCGTAATTGAATCGCGTACCGAGCTGGTCGGCGCTGCGGGCCTTGAAGAGCTGGGCCAGTTCCTGCGCGAAGCTCGCATAGACGGCCTCGCCGGGAATGCCGGTGCCGTCCCAGCTCTGAAGCGCCAGGCAGGTTTGCGGAATGAGGCGGCAAGGCGCGGTGTTGTCGATGCTGCGAAACAGCATCTGCCCGATCGGCAGCACGAAGGCAACGATCACGAACAACAGGAGCGGCAGGACCAGGAGAAAGGCGCGCAGCTTCGATGTGCGCTCGGCGCGGCGCAAGCGCCTTGCCAGTTCGTTGCCGGGTCTGTGTCTCTCGGTCAGGGCGGCGGTGGTCATGGCGTTTCGTCGATCGGGGCGCGGCCATCCTGCCGGCGGTGGCCGAACGGGATGGCGCCTGGGAGGACCGCAGGGGTCACGGTCATCCAGATTACGCCAGATCGCCGGTCGATCGGAGTCATCGGTACCGGCCCCGTCGATGACGGGTACGCCGGCGCATCCCAGTGGCGGCGCTTATGGTGAATCCGGGCGCGAGGCTTGTTATGCCTCCGGCGCTGCGGTAAACCTCAGGGGCTTGTGTTGCGGGACCAGTCGGCAGCCCAAGAGCGAAACGATGCCCGGAAGTGAGATGGCAAAACAGGTCGAGCGGGAAGCGGCGGCGTCGAAAAGCACGGGTCGCATCCGCTATGAAGAGCTTCATGCCCTGCTTCGCGAGCGCATCTGCATGCTGGTCTATCCGCCCGGCATGACGCTCAGTGAAAGCGAGCTCGCCACCGAGTTCAATGTCAGCCGCACCCCGATCCGGCGGGTGCTGCAATCGCTCGAAGCGCAGGGGTTGGTCGAGACCAAGCAGAGCGTCGGCACGATCGTGACCTCGGTCGAATTGCGGGCGCTTCGGGAAGTGTACGCGGTGCGCATGGTGCTGGCGGCCTCGCTGGGCGACATCGCCGCACCCTTGCGTTCCCATTCCAAGCTGCCGAACTTCAAGGCGCTGCTGGCGCGGGCCGAGGCGCTCGACGGCCATCGCGACTTCAAGGAGTTCGTTCGCATCAACAACGACCTCCAATACGAGTTGGGTTTGGTCGCCGGCAACGACTCCTTCCACCGCATCACCGAGCAGCTCTATTACCAGACCATCCGGGTCTATTTCGGGATCGTCCAGGAGCTGGATTGGGAGGCCGAGGTCGGCTGGCTGCGCGCCGAGATCGGCGAATTCATCCAGGCGCTGCAGGCGAGCGACCTGCGCGCCGTCGGCTATGTCCGGCGCAATCATATCTCGATGAACCTGGTCCGGATCACCAATTACGTTCTGGGTCATTCGGGCCATCAATAGCAGCGCCCGCGCTGTGGCGGGCGGGTTCGTCCAACCTTCATATCGACCGGTCGGCAGAGAATCGAGCGGCGCCCGGGCCCGACAGGCCCCGGCGCCGCTCTTTCGTCATCTCCGTCCGGCGGTCTTACTTCGCCAGCCAGGCGTTGAAGCGCTGGTCGAGCTCGTCGGCATGATCGGCCCAGAACTCGGCATTGTATTGCAGCGCATGCTCGAGATTCTTGTCGTAGGTCGGCAACCAGGGGCGAACCGTGTCGCTGGTGAGCGCCAGCGAGGATTTCCGCAGCGGGCCATAGGCGATGTATTTGGTCTGGTTCGCGATGTTCTGGCTCTCGGTGGCGAACTTCACATAGGCGCGGGCCGCATCGAGATGCTTGGTGCCCTTGATGATGCCCCAGAGATTGATGTTCCAGATCTGGTCGTTCCAGATGATGGCGAAGGGCTGCTTGTTGTCGGTGATGGCCGTATAAATGCGGCCATTGAAGGCGCTGGTCATGACGACCTGGCCATCGGCCAGGAGCTGCGGCGCCTGGGCGCCGGTGTCGTACCAGATCACGTCCTTCTTGATCGTCTCGAGCTTGGCGAAGGCGCGATCGACGCCCGCTGCTGTGCCGAGGACCTTATAGACATCGGCCGGCGCCACGCCGTCCGCGAGGAGGGCCCATTCGAGGCTCACCGCCGCGCCGCGCTTCTGCAGGCCGCGCTTGCCCGGGAACTTCTTCGTGTCGAAGAAATCGGCGATCGAGGTGGGCTTGGCGCCCGGGAACTTGGTGGTGTCGTAGGCGATGACGTTCGAGTAGGCGATGTTGCCGACGCCGCATTCAGTGAGCGCGCCCGGGAGATAGTCGCCGGTCGCCGGCGTGCCGTCGGGCGCGGGCGTGATGGTGGAGACATCGACCGTCTCGAGATAGCCGTTCTGGCAGGCGCGCTGCAGATCCTGCAGCTCGAGATCGACCACGTCCCAGGTGACGTTGCCGGATTCGACCTGGGCCTTGATCTCAGCCACGCCGCCATTGTAGTCGGCGGAGTTGACCGCGATGCCGGTCTTGGCCGTGAAGGGCTTGTGATAGGCCTCGATCTGACTCGCCGTGTAGGAGCCGCCATAGGAGACCACGGTGACTGAATCCGCATGAGCGGCCGTGGCGGCCAGCAGGCTTCCCGCCGCGACGATCGCGGGCAGGATGTTCTTTAACCGTGGGGCCATCTGGAGATCCTTCCTTATTGGGTTTCCCGGGCGCTCGGGACCGGCCGCTTCACGGCCTTAACGAGCGGGGGCGTGCAAGGGTTTCGAGGTTTGTTTCCAGTGATTCCGTAACATGGCTGGTGGACGCCTACAATCGGTCGGTATGCGACCGGTATGCAACATTTTCTTTTGCGGTCGGCGACTTTTCCTTTCGGCTGCTGCGGCCGACATCCGCTGCCCCGGACCCAAGATCCTGATCGGGCGGTTGTTGTTGTGAATATAATCATTATAAAACAGCGTAATAATCGGATTTACTCCTGGCGAAAAAGATGGCAATTCGGGCAGGAAAGCGGGCTTGGCAGGGGCCGGCGATCACTTGCAGCTTTGCGGGGTCACCGGTATACAGAATGAAAGAATCCACCATCACCGACTGGAAGGGCCCGCCATGACCAATGTCTTTCAACAGCGCACGACCGAGCTGCAGCGCCGGATGGCCGACGACAAGATCGATGCCTTCCTGCTGGCCGATCCGGACTCGATCTTCTTTTTCTCAGGCTGCTTCGGTTATCTGGGCATGGAGTGGGACCGCGCGACCCTGCTGCTGGTGCCGCGCTCGGGCGCGCCGACCCTGGTCACGCCGCTGATGGAATCCGAGCTGATGCACAACCAGAGCTGGGTCGAGGATATCCGCGACTGGGTCGATGGCGTGGACGGCGAGTGGATGAAGCATGTGGATGCGTTCTTCGCGACGCATAAGAGCCGCCGCATCATGTTCGAGAACCACAAGACGCCGCCCAAGGTGACGGAGGCGCTGCGCCATGCGGCCGGCGGCGCCGAGCTGGTCGAGGGCAATCCGCTGATCTCGAAGATGCGGATGATCAAGTCGCCGGAAGAGATCGCCATCATGCGCCAGGCAGGGCAGGTGGCGGTCGCGATGGGCAAGGCCGGCAAGGCCACCATCGCCGAAGGCGTTCCCGAATATGAAGTGGCGCTCGCGGTCATCGCCGGCGGCACGCGCAAGGCCGCGGAGCTGCTGCAGAACAGCGATGCCGCGGACTATGTCTCGCCGACGATCTACAATCTGCAGATCATGCAGTCGGGCCGGCATACCTGCATGGTCCATCGCCGCTCGACCGTGAAGCGCATCGCCAAGGGCGATCCGGTCTATCTCTGCTTCTGCGGCATCGCGAATTTCCGCCACTTCAAGCTGGGCTTCGATCGCGAGTTCTTCGTCGGCAGCGTGACCGACGAGCAGGCCAAGACCTACGAGACCACGGTCAAGGCGCAGCAGGCGGCCCTGGCGCTGGTCAAGCCGGGTGCCGTCGCCGAGGACGTGAATGCCGCCGCCGAGGAGGTTTATCGTTCCGCCGGCTTCGGCCTCTCCTACCGGACCGGGCGCGGCATCGGCTATTCCTTCCTCGAGGATCCACAGCTCAAGAAGGGCGACAAGACGAAGCTGCAGGCCGGCATGGCCTTCGCGGTCGATGGCGGGATCACGGTCAAGGGGCGCTACGGCACCCGCATCGGGGATTCCATCATCGTGACCGAGAAGGGCTTCGATTATCTGACGGAGTTCCCGCGTCAGCTCACCGTCCTCTAGCGCCGGGCCTCGCCCCGGAGGAGCGCCTCCCATGCGACGCGTCACGCGCGACAGCCTGCGCCGGATGGTGGAAGAGCTGCCGAGTGTTGCTTGGCCCGAAGCCGAGCTCGACGGTCTGATCGCGCCGCAATTCGGCGTCATCACCGGTTTCCCGGAGTTCCTGACCGAGGTCGAAGCGGTTTGCCGCCTCGATCTCGGCGCGACCGGGCTGCCGGGACGCCTTCCCGACAAGCCGAAGCGCGGGCTCTGATGGCGTCGCCCTGCCTGACGGAGTCCGCCGCGCGGCTGGCGGCGTCGACGCGCGATGACGCCGCATCGGTCACGGGCATGATCGACCGGCTGCTGGCCCGGATCGATCGCCTCAATGGCGAGACCAAGGCCTATATCTCGATCGATGGCGACGGTGCCCGCGATGCGGCCCGGCGCTGCGAGGGACGCGAAGTCGCGGGCCCGCTGGCTGCTGTGCCCTACGCCGCGAAGGATCTGTTCGAGACACGCCGGTTGCCGACCACCGGCGGCTCGCGCGTGCTCGAGGGCTGGCGGTCCGATCGCGACGCCGCCGCGATCGAGCGGTTGGACAAGGCCGGGGCCATCCTCATCGGCAAAGCGAACCTCCATGAATTCGCGCATGGCACGACCGGCGAGAATGCCCGCTTCGGCACGCCGCCCAACCCTTGGGATCCGAGCCGCATGGCCGGCGGCTCCAGCAGCGGCTCGGCGGCCGCGGTAGCGCAGGGTCTCGCCTGTTTCGCGCTCGGCAGCGACACCGGCGGCTCGACCCGCGTGCCGGCGGCCCTCTGCGGGCTGGTGGGATTGAAGCCGACCTATGGCCGGGTCAGCCGCGACGGCATGATCCCCTATTGCTGGTCGCTCGATCATGTCGGGCTGATCGCGGGCTCGGTTGGCGATGCGGCGCTGGTGCTCCAGACGCTGGCCGGCCACGACCCGCGCGACAGCGGCTCTGCCGAATGGGCCGTGCCCGATTACGTGAAGGCCCTGGGGCGTGGCGTGAAGGGGTTGCGCATCGGCGTTCCCGAGCGCCATTTCTTCGAGCATGCCGACCCGGAGATCCTGGCGGCGACGCATCGCTGCCTGGCGCGTCTGGCCGAGCGCGGGGCCACACTCGTTCCGGTGACGTTGCCCGACCTGGCTCAGGCCCGCACCGTGTCACTGCTCCTGCAGATGCCGGAGGTGCTCTCTTATCACCGCCGTTATCTGCCGGAGAAGATGGCGCTCTATGGCGAGGATGTGCGCAGCGGCCTTGCCTTCGCGCAATTCATCCTGGCCGAGCATTATGTGCGCGCCCAGCGCATGATCGAGAAATACCGGCGCGATACCGAGGCGGCGCTGGCGGGCGTCGATGCGATCGTGACGCCGACCTGTCCGATCGTGGCGCCCAAGCTCGGCACGGTCACGGTGACGACGGAAGGGCTGGAGGAGCCGGTCGGCAACGCGCTGACGCGGTTCACGTCCTTCTTCAACATGACGGGCGCGCCGGCGATGTCGGTCCCGAGCGGGTTTCATCGCAGCGGCCTGCCCATGGGCGTGCAGGTCGTCGGCCGGTCTTTCGATGAGGAGACGGTGCTCGCGATCGGCCAGGCGATCGCGGATTACCAGGGCCTCCTGTTCGATCCGGCGGCCGGCTGCCGCGACGGGGCGGCGATCTGAGGATGAGGAAAAGGGTATGACAACAAACCAGGCGACAAGCATCCCGCTCTTTCTGGTGGATGCCTTTGCGGAGCGTCCCTTTGCCGGCAACCCGGCGGCGGTCTGCGTGCTCCCGGCCTGGCCGACGGAGTCCTTGCTGCTCGCGATTGCGGCCGAACTCAACCTGTCAGAAACGGCTTTCGTCGTGGGCAGCAAGGGCACTTACGAAATCCGCTGGTTCACGCCGACCAAGGA
>NZ_JBOHKS010000302.1:0-8259 GCF_050729195.1 Hypericibacter sp. | reverse complement strand
GTCGGCGCCGGCGGCTCGGGCGGCGGCGCCTCGACCTGCGGCTGCGGCGGGGGCGGCGTCGGCTCGGGCTCCGGCGGTTTCGGCTTCTCGACCGGCGTCGGTGTCGGTGTGGGCTGCTCCTGCTTGGGCGGTGTGGTGATGTCGGCCATGGTCGCAAGCTGCACCGGGACCGGCTGCTGCAGGTCCTCGGGTGCAATCCAGTCAGGCAAGCCGAAAAAGATCGCCGCGAAGATAGCGGCGTGGAAGAGCACGCTGATCAGCGCGCCACGCCCCATGGAACGATCAATTGCCAATCTGAGTTCCCGTTTGCGTCTCGGCCGGCTGCTCGACGATGAGCGCCACCTGGGCGAAGCCCGCGCTCTTCACCAGCCCCATCACTTCCATGACGCGGCCGTAATTGATCGCCTTGTCGCCACGTACATAGATCTTGGTGTCGGGCTTGTTCGCCGTGATCGCCTGCAGGCGCGCCACCAGCGATTCCAGCGGCACCTCGGTTTCCTGCAGATAGATCTTGCCCTCGCCATTGACCGTCACGACCAAGGGCTCGGTCGGCTCGCTCAGCGCATCGGCCTTGGTCTGCGGCAGGTTGACGGGAATGCCGGCGGTCAGCAGCGGTGCGGTGATCATGAAGATCACCAGCAGCACCAGCATGACGTCGACCATCGGCGTGACGTTGATCTCGGCCATGGGCCGATAGCCGCCGCCACTGCCGCGCCGGCGTGATCGCCGCTTGGCGGGCGCGGTGCCGAGGGTGGCTCCCATCTAGCGTTTCTCCTCGAGCTGGCGGGAGAGGATCGCGCCGAACTCGCCCGAGAAGGCCTCGAGGCGGTGACCGTAACGGCTGATGTCGCCCGAGAGCTTGTTATAGGCGAGCACGGCCGGAATGGCGGCAACCAGACCCAGTGCCGTTGCGAACAAGGCCTCGGCGATGCCGGGCGCCACCACGGCCAGCGTGGTGTTCTTCGCCGCCGCGATCGAGGCGAAGCTGTTCATGATGCCCCAGACCGTGCCGAACAGGCCGATGAAGGGTGCCGAGGAGCCGACCGACGCCAGATAGATCAGATGGCGTTCGAGCTGTTCCATCTCGCGGCCGAGCGTGATGTCCATCACCCGCTCGATGCGGTCCTGCAGGTTCGTTCGCAGCTGGTCGGTGCCGAGCAGACCCTTGGCCGCGGACCGGCGCCATTCCCGCATGGCGGCGACGAAGATCGCCGACATCGGATCGGGCGGTCGGTTCGAGATGCGATCGAACAGCTCCTCGAGCGAGCCGCCCGACCAGAAGGATTCCTCGAACTTGTCGGCGAGGCTGGTCAGCCGGCGGATGCGGATGACCTTGTCGAAGATGATGGCCCAGGTCCAAAACGAGGCCAGCACCAGGATCAGGATCACGATCTTGACGACGATGTCGGCCTGCAGGAACAGGCCGATGATTGTCAGATCGGACGGCGGCGCCGACCCGGCGAGGGCGGCGGCATCAATAGCGGCGTTCTCCATCTACTCGACTCGCTCTTCGGATTGCTGAAAACGGGAAAGCGCGGCACGGACCGAGGCGGGAATCCGCCGGGCACGGCCGTCGCGGTTGAGGCAGGCGAGCCGGACTTTCAGACGTGCGACCTCGTCTTCGCTCCGCCGGATCACCTGAAGGGCATCGAGCGTGGCTCCCCCCACCTCGACAATTCGGGTCCGCACCTCGAGCAGATCGTCGAGACGCGCCGATTTGAGGTAATCCACCTCGCAGCGCGCCACGGCGAAACTGAGCCCTTCGGTCCGGGTCATTTCGGAATGGCTGGTGCCGAGCTCGCGCATCATCTCGGTGCGCGCCCGCTCGGCGAACTTCAGGTAATTGGCGTAATAGACGATGCCACCGGCATCCGTGTCCTCGTAATAGACCCGGATCGGCCAGCAATGGATGTCGGTGCCGGACGCCTCGCGCTCAATCAAGCGGCACCTCCGCGGGATCGAGGGGCGCTGTATCGGCGGGGGCAATCAGCTCGAGCTGCCCGGTGCGATCGGGCTCGGGCAATCCCAGATGGCGATAGCCGTTGGCGGTCAGCATACGGCCGCGCGGCGAGCGCTGCAGCAGGCCCCGTTGAATCAGGAACGGCTCGATCACCTCTTCGATCACGTCGCGCTGCTCGGAGAGAGCTGCGGACAGAGTTTCGACGCCGACCGGGCCGCCCGCATAATTGTCGGCGATGCAGCGCAGATAGCGCCGGTCCATGGAATCGAGACCCAGCCCATCGACCTCGAGCCGGTTGAGCGCGGCGTCGGCCGCCTTCTCGTCGACCTCGTCGCGGCCCGCCACCGCCGCGAAATCGCGCACCCGACGCAGCAGCCGTCCGGCGATGCGCGGCGTGCCGCGCGCCCGGCGCGCGATCTCGGCGGCACCCTTGGCCGTGAGCTTCATCGACAACACGCCGGCGCCGCGGCGCACGATCGCCTCGAGCTCGTCGGCGGTATAGAACTGCAGTCGCAAGGGAATGCCGAAGCGCTCGCGCAGCGGGGTGGTGATGAGCCCTGAACGCGTGGTGGCGCCCACCAAGGTGAAGGGCGGCAGATCGATGCGCACCGAGCGCGCGGCCGGTCCCTCGCCGATGATGAGATCGAGCTGTTGATCCTCCATCGCCGGATAGAGGATTTCCTCGACCGCCGGATTGAGACGATGAATCTCGTCGATGAAGAGCACATCGCGCGGCTGCAGGTTGGTGAGCAGCGCCGCGAGGTCGCCCGCGCGCTGGATCACCGGGCCCGAGGTCGCGCGGAAGCCCACGCCCAGCTCGCGCGCGACGATCTGCGCCAGCGTTGTCTTGCCCAGACCCGGCGGCCCGAACAGCAGCACATGGTCGAGCGCCTCGGCGCGGCCGCGCGCCGCCGTGATGAAGATGCGCAAATTCTCGCGCAGCTGCTGCTGGCCGATGAACTCGTCGAGCGTGAGCGGACGCAGGCTCGACTCGAGCTGATCCTCGACGCGGCGTTCCGGCTGGATGACACGGGTCTCGCTCAATGGCTGAGTTCCTTAAGCCCGGCGCGGATCAAGGCCTCGGCCGAGGCCTTGGCGCCCAAAGCACGGGCGGCGCTCGACACCGCGCCCAGTGCTTCCTGCGGGCGATAACCCAGATTGACCAGGGCCGAGACCGCATCGGCCATCGGCCCCGGCGCTTCGCTCTCGGCGGCGGCGCTGGCAAGGCCCGCCAAGGGCGTGCCGAGCGCGATGCCGCCGGCCTTGTCCTTGAGCTCGGTCACGATGCGTTGCGCCAGCTTGGGCCCGACGCCGCTCGCGCGCGTCATCGCCGTCTTGTCCTGCGAAAGCACCGCCTGCAGCAACTCCTCCGGCGCCAGCGCGCCCAGGAGCGAGAGCCCGACCTTGGCGCCCACGCCCTGCACCGTCGTCAGCAGGCGGAACCAGTCGCGCTCGGCCGCGGTCGCGAAGCCATAGAGATGGATATGGTCCTCGCGCACATGGGTCTCGATCAGCAGGCTCGCCGCCTCGCCGACACGCCCGAGCCGTCCCAGCGTGCGGCTCGACGCGAAGACGAGATAACCCACGCCGTTCACGTCGATGACCGCGCTGTCGCTGCCGACGCTGTCGACCAGGCCGTTGAGCTTGGCGATCACCGGCCCGCCTCCGCGACGGCCGGCGCCTGCCACTGCTGCAGCGTGTTGTAATGATGCGCATGGCAGATCGCGACGGCGAGCGCATCGGCCGCGTCGGCGCTTTCGATCAGGCAGCCCGGCAGCAGCAGCTTCACCATGCGCTGGATCTGCTGCTTCTCGGCATGGCCCGCCCCCACCACCGACTTCTTCACCAGGTTGGTCGAATATTCCGCCACGGGAAGGCCGGCCAGCGCCGGCACCAGCAGTGCCACGCCACGCGCCTGCCCCAGCTTCAATGTCGAGTTCGGGTTCTTGTTGACGAAGGTCTCCTCGACCGCGGCCGCATCGGGCCGATAGCGCTCGATCACCCGGGCCAGCCCCTCATGGAGCTGCACCAGACGCTCCGCCATCGCCTTCGTGCCGTCGGAATGAACGGCGCCGTCGGCAATGTACGAGAGTCGGTTGCCTCTGACCTCGATCACGCCCCAGCCGGTGTGGCGCAATCCGGGATCTAGCCCCAGGAGCCGCATGAACCTCTTATCCGTCGCTGTTCGTCCGGAGCGATTCCGCCGGCTCTAATCAGGCCGACAACCGCGCCAGGACCTCGTCGGCGATTTCGTAATTCGCGAATACGGTTTGAACGTCGTCATTGTCTTCGAGCGCCTCGATCAGCTTGAGCAGCGTCTCGGCGGCGCTGTCGTCGACCGGCACCGTGTTCTGCGGCTGCCAGGTCAGGCGGGCGAACTCGGGCGCCCCGAACTTCGCTTCGAGCGCGTCGCGCACCTGCGCGAAATCCTCGACCGGCGTGGTGATGGCGTGGCCGGTCTCGTCGCTCTCGACATTCTCGGCACCGGCATCGAGCGCCGCCTCGAACATCGCATCCGGCGTGGCGACGGCCAGCGGGAAACGGATCGTGCCCTTGCGCCCGAACATGAAGGAGACGCTGTTGGTCTCGCCCATATTCCCGCCGCCCTTCGAGAAGACGGAGCGAATCTCGGAGGCGGTGCGGTTGCGGTTGTCGGTCAGAGCCTCGACGATGATGGCGACGCCGCCGGGCCCATAGCCCTCATAGCGGATCTCCTCGTAGTTCGCGTCGGCGCCGCCGCCGCTGCCGCGCTTGATCGCGCGCTCGATCGTGTCCTTCGACATGTTCGCATTGCGCGCCGCCGCGATGGCGGAACGAAGGCGCGGATTGGCGGCCGGGTCGGGCATGCCATTGCGGGCCGCCGTGGTCAGTTCCCGGATCAGTTTCGTGAACAGCTTTCCGCGGCGCGCGTCCTGGGCGCCTTTGCGGACCATGATGTTCTTGAATTGCGAATGGCCGGCCATAGCCTCAAAATCCAGATGCTGAGGGGATTTAGCGACACCCTACCATATTTTGTGGGGCCCATTCGCCATATCGGCGCAGAGGTAGTCCGTCAATATGGCAAGAATGCGGCCGCCTTTTAGCAGGATTCCCTAGGCTTCCCAAGGGGTCAGAGGGGGCCAACCGGGGGTTGGTCAGGGACTTGCCACCCGAGTCGGTTTCAGCGCTTGTTAACCTTCGAAAACCACACTCGGGCGACATCCCAGGAGAGGCTTTCATGGCTCAGGTTCCAGGTCCCGTTCTTCCCGATCTCGAAAAGGCGTTGAAGCGCCGGGGCAACGGCACCGCCGAGCTGGGCCGCGTCGCGCAGCGGGTGACCGAGATGGTCTCCGAGGCGGGCCTCAGCGCCCTCGATGCCGCCCTGGCGCTGGCCGCCACCGGCACCCCGGCGCTCGCCGCCTCCAAGCGCATCGCCGACGACCTCACCGCCCGCGCCGAAACCATCGAACGCGAAGTCGCTCGCGCGATCCTGACCGCCAAGCCGGTCTGATCTCACTCTTCATTGACGCGAAGTATTGAGCCTGCCCTCTTTCGTCATGCTGGCGAAGGCCGGGGCGACGAATAAGGCTTAGCGGCGAGAAGTGCTCGTCCGCCCCCTACCCCCGCCCCAAAAACGGCATCGTCACCGGCAGGATCACGCTCTCATAGAGATTGACGTCCGGCGGCAGGCTCGCGATCAGGACGGCGACGCGGGCCACGTCCTCGGCCGCCATCCAGCCTTCCTTGCGCGCCTTCTCCTCGGCCCCCAGCCAGATCGGCGTGTCGGTATTGCCGGGCTGCAGCACCGAGACGGCGATGCCGTAGCTGCGCCCGTCGAGGCCGAGCGATCGCGTCAGTCCTTCGAGGGCGAATTTCGAGGTGGTGTAGGCAGCCGACTTGTGCCGCGGCGCCTTGGCCGAGACGCTGCCGATATTGATGATGCGCCCGCCGCCCTTGGGCTTCATCAGCCGGAACGCCTCGCGCGCGCAGAGGAAGGCGCCGGTCACATTGACATCCATGACGCGCTGCCAGTCCTCGAGCGCGAGATTCTCCACCGTCTCGGGCGCGGCGACGCCGGCATTGTTGACCAGGATATCGACCTTGCCATAGGCCTCGACCGTGCGGCTGAAGAGGATCCCGACCTGGTTCTCCTTGGTGACGTCCGTGACGATCGCGAGCGCCTCGCCGCCGGCGGCACGGATGGCCTCGGCCCCGGCCTCCAGCTTCTCGCGGTTGCGGGCTGCCAGCACCACCTTGGCGCCCTCCGCGGCGAAGGCCTTGGCGATGGCGAGCCCGATGCCGGTGCTGGCGCCGGTCACGATCGCGACGCGATGATCCAGTTGCGCCATGGCGTCTCCTTTTTCGTCCGGATGTAGCGCCGGCTCAGGGCCAGCTTTCGGCCAGCTTGCCGCCGACCCGCAACGGCACCGCGCGGCGCGCGAGGCCGGTGGCATCGTCGGTCTCGACAAAGAGCCCGCAGACCGTGGCCGGCCCTTCGGCCGCCGTCAGCCGGTCGGTCGGCATCTTGCGCACGAAACGCTGCACCGGCAGCGTCTTCTGCATGCCGATGACGGAATCATAGTCGCCGCACATGCCGGCATCGGACTGATAGGCGGTCCTGTTGGTCAGGATCATCGTGTCGGCGGTCGGCACATGGGTATGGGTTCCGACCACGGCGGAGACGCGGCCGTCGAAGGCATGGCCGAAGGCCATCTTCTCGCTGGTCGCCTCGGCATGGAAATCGAACAGCACCGCATCGGCGCCGCGGCCCAGTCCCGTCTGCGCCAGGATCGCCTCGCCGGCGGCGAAGGGATCGTCGAGCGCATCCATGAAGAGGCGCCCCATCAGGTTGGCCACCAGCACCTTGCGGTTGCCCGGCGCCTCATAGATCCCGAAGCCCTTGCCCGGCGTGTCCTTGGGAAAATTCTCGGGCCGCAGCAGACGCGGCGCGCGGTCGATGAAGTTCGCCGTCTCCTTCTGGTCCCAGACATGGTTGCCGGTCGTGACCACATCGACGCCGGCCCGCAGCAGCTCGGCCATGATCTTCTCGGTGATGCCGAAACCGCCGGCGGCGTTCTCGCCATTGGCCACGACGAAATCGAGTGCCAGGCGCTCGCGGATCGCGGGCAGCTTTTCCACCACCGCCTCGCGGCCGGCCCGTCCGACGATATCGCCCAGGAGCAGGATATTCATGCCGCCGCCACGCTCATTCGCGCCTCCACTTCAATTCGCCCCCCACTTCAATTCGCGCCGACACGCAGCGCGCGCCGCTCGGTGACGATCCAATCGAGCGGCTGATCGAAATCCGCATGGGGAACATGAGTCACTTCCTGTCCGTCGAAGGCGGTGCCGACCGCGAGCGCGCCGCCGCGCGCGCGCAGCCGTTCCAGGGTGCGATCGTAGAAGCCGCCGCCATAGCCCAGCCGATAGCCTTCGCGGTCGAAGGCCAGCATCGGCACCAGCAGGATGCGCGGCTCGAGGAGTGCGGCATCGGGCGGCGGCGTCGGCACACGGAAAGGACCGGGGACGAGCGCGATGCCCGGCCGCCAGTCGCGAAACTGCAAAGGCTGGTCGCGGCCGATCACGACCGGCAGCCCGATCGGATAGCCGCGCTCGACCAGGCGCTGCATCAGGGGCCGTGGATCGAACTCGTCTTCGAGGGGCCAATAGCCCGAGATCACGGTGCCGGACTTCGGCTTGTAGGCCGTGAAGAACTGCTCGGCGGCGGCGATGCCGGCCGCTTCGGGCCCGACCTCGAGCGCCAATTGCCGCCGCCGTTCGGTCGCAAGCGCGCGAAGGGCGCGCTTGGCTTCGACCAGCTGCTCGGGTGTCGGGTTGTCGGGGTGGGTCAAAGGACCCGCTCGCGGCGCTGCCGATGCGAATTGCACCGGTATCGTGGGGGGCGCCGAGCGGATGAGGCCTTGAAATGCGGCCCAGCTATTAGGATTGAAAGGGGCATAGGTCGGACGGAGCCACTTGGCCGGTGAGCGTTTCTATCCTCTGCGACCTGCTCCTCAGCAGGTGGGCACCGTGTGAAAGGGTCCAGGGACCCAGCCAGGGACAGCTCCCAAGAGAATAATCATTGGCCCCAGGGATACGTAGCTCTGTCGAACCGCGCAGCGCCCGTCCGACCTGAGAACTTAGGGTGCCGAGAGCCTTGTCGCAATGGCGTCCATGCGCCGCGCCATGGATTCCACGGCGTCGGCCGCCGCGGCGGCATCCCGCTCCGCCGCCCGCTGAGTCGAGGCATCGGCCACCGCCCGGGCGCTCGCGAGCTCATCGGCGATGACGAGCGCCGCCATCGCCAGGAGCCGGCTGTC
>NZ_JBOHKS010000301.1:0-4755 GCF_050729195.1 Hypericibacter sp. | reverse complement strand
GCTCAAGACCGTGCTCTCCGACCAGGCCCCGACCTTCGCCGCCGTCGGCAGCTTCAACAATCAATGGGGCGTGCCCCTGACCCTGGCGCGGATGCCGCGCGAGACGGTCTATGGCGTGTTCGAGCTCGGCATGAACCATGCCGGCGAACTCGGCCCCCTCTCCCGCCAGGTTCGCCCCGAGGTCACGATCATCACCACGATCGAGGCCGTCCATATGGCGTTCTTCGCCTCGGTCGAGGCGATCGCCGACGCCAAGGCCGAGATCTTCGAGGGCATGAATGAAGAGGGGGTCGCGATCCTCAATCGCGACAACCCGCAATTCGAGCGCCTCGCCGCCCAGGCGCGCCGCCACGGGATCAAGCGGATCATCGGCTTCGGCACTCATGCCGAGGCGACCTCGCGCCTCCTCGACTGCTCGCTCCAGGCCACCTGCAGCGCCGTCTCCGCCGTCATCGAGGGCGAGCGGCTCGACTATTGCATCGGCGCGCCGGGCCAGCATTGGGTCATGAACAGCCTGGCCGTGCTCGCCGCCGTCAAATCCGCCGGCGCCGATCTGGGCCAGGCCGCGGCCGCCTTCTCGCGCGTCACGCCGCCCAAGGGCCGCGGCCAGCGCAGCCAGGTCATGCTCCCCGCCCAGCGCGGCGGCGGCAGCGTCGAGCTGATCGACGAGAGCTACAATGCCAGCCCCGCCGCGATGCGGGCGGCCTTCCGGGTGCTGGCCCAGGCCAAGCCCCGCAATGGCGGACGGCGCGTCGCCGTCCTCGGCGACATGCGCGAGCTGGGCGAACAGAGTGCCGAGCTCCATGCCGGGCTCGGTCCCGACCTGATCGCCTCGGGCGCGCAGCAGGTCTTCACCGTCGGCCCCTTCATGACGAATCTGGACGCGACTCTGCCGGCGACTCTGCGCGCCGCTCACGCCGAATCGAGCGCCGAGATCATCGCGCCGGTGCTGGCCTCGCTGAAGCCCGGCGACGTCGTCCTGGTCAAGGGGTCGCTCGGCACCCGCATGGCGCCGATCGTCGAAGCCATCAAGGCCATGGGCGCCTCGGCGCCGATGCCGCGCGCCGCGAACGGCAATTAGGGGGACGGGGACAGCCGTGCTTTACAACCTTCTCGCACCCTTTGCCGAAGAGAGCTCCCTCTTCAACATCTTCCGCTATCTGACCTTCCGCAGCGGCGGCGCGGTCATGACGGCGCTCCTGCTCAGCTTCCTGCTCGGCCCCCGCGTCATCGCCTGGCTCAAGAGCAAGCAGCCGCATGGCCAGCCGATTCGCAGCGACGGACCCGAGTCGCATCTCCTGACCAAGAAGGGCACGCCCACCATGGGCGGCGTGCTGATCCTGCTCGCGGTCGCGATCTCGACCCTGCTCTGGGCCGATCTCGCCAACGGCTATGTCTGGATCGTGCTGCTGGTGACCATCGGCTTCGGCATGGTCGGTTTCGGCGACGACTATCTGAAGCTGACCAAACGCGGCAGCAAGGGCCTGCCCGGCCGCCTCAAATTGCTGGCCCAGATCGCGATCGGCACGGGCGCCGCGCTCGCGGTGATGCATCTCACGCCCGACCCGCTCTCGACCGGTCTCACGGTTCCCTTCTTCAAGGAGATCCTGATCCATCTGGGCTGGCTCTTCGTCCCCTTCGCGGTTTTCGTCATGGTCGGCGCGTCGAATGCAGTGAATCTCACAGATGGGCTCGACGGACTCGCGATCGTACCGGTAATGATCGTTGCGGGCTGCTTTGCCCTCATCGCCTATCTCGTCGGCAACGCGGTGTTCGCCAATTATCTGCAACTCCATTTCGTGGCCGGCTCGGGCGAACTCGCGGTGTTCTGTGCCGCCCTCGTCGGCGCGAGCCTGGGCTTCCTCTGGTTCAATGCCCCGCCCGCGATGGTCTTCATGGGCGATACCGGCTCCCTGTCCATGGGCGGCGCGCTGGGCGCCATCAGCGTCGTGGTCAAGCATGAGCTGGTGCTGGCGATCGTCGGCGGCCTCTTCGTTCTCGAGACCGCCTCGGTGATCGTCCAGGTCGTCTCCTTCAAGCTCACCGGCAAGCGCGTCTTCCGCATGGCGCCGCTGCACCATCACTTCGAGAAGAAGGGCTGGGCCGAACCCACCATCGTGATCCGATTCTGGATCATCGCCTCGATCCTGGCCCTGGCCGGGCTCGCCACCTTGAAGCTGCGTTGAGGATTTGACGGGGTGACCGATCTCATCCGCATTCCTGGGCTGGCCGGCCGCACCCTCGCCGTATTGGGCCTGGGCAAGTCGGGGCTCGTGGCGGCGAAGGCCTTGAAGGCCAGCGGCGCCACGGTCTGGGCCTGGGACGATTCAGCGGCGCAGCGCGCGCAGCTCGCAAGCGAAGGTATCGAGCCGGTCGATCTCGGCACGGCCGACTGGACCCGCATCGAGGCGCTGGTGTTGAGCCCCGGCATCCCCCACTCCTTCCCGAAGCCCCATCCGATCGCGGCCAAGGCCAAAGCCGCGAACAAGCCGATCATCGGCGATGTCGAGCTGCTGCTGCGGGCCCAGCCCCATGCGCGCTTCCTCGCCATCACCGGCACCAACGGCAAATCGACCACCACGGCCCTCTCGGGCCATATCCTCGCCTCGGCCGGCCGGCAGGTCGCCGTCGGCGGCAATATCGGCACGCCGGCCCTGGCGCTTCCCGCGCTCGGTGCCGCCGGCATCTATGTGCTGGAACTTTCTTCCTATCAGCTGGAGATCACGCCCTCGCTCAAGCCGACGGTGGCGATCCTCCTCAACATCACGCCCGACCATATCGACCGTCATGGCGACATGGCCGGCTACATCGCCGCCAAGGAACGCATCTTCCGCCGCCAAAGCGCGGACGACACCGCGATCATCGGCATCGATGACGAGCCGAGCCGAGCGATGCGCGAGCGAATCGCCGCGCGCAAGGCTGCGCGAGTCGTGGCGATCTCGTCGATTCGACCCGCCTCCGCCGGAGTCTCCGGCGCGGACGGCAAGCTGGTGGACGATCTCGACGCCAAGGCCGAGACCGTGCTCGACCTGACGGGCGTGGCGACGCTGCCGGGCGAACATAACTGGCAGAACGCGGCGGCGGCCTATGCCGCCATGCGGTCGCTGGGGCTGCAGCGCGCGCCGATTGTCGAGGGCCTCCGCACCTATCCGGGTCTCGCCCACCGCCAGGAGATGATCGCGACCATCAATGGCGTGCGCTACATCAATGACAGCAAGGCCACCAACGCCGACGCCACCCAGAAAGCCCTGGTCTGCTACCAGCCGATCTATTGGATCCTCGGCGGCAAGCCCAAGGAAGGCGGCATCGAGAGCCTGAGGCCGCTCTTCCCGCGCGTCGCCCATGCCTACCTGATCGGCGAGGCCTCCGCCGCGTTCGCCCGGACGTTGAAGGGTCAGGTCGCGGCCACCGAATGCGGCACACTCGAGCGCGCGGTCGCGTCCGCCCATGCCCAGGCCCAGGCCGACCACAAGGCCGGCGCCGTGGTGCTGCTGTCGCCGGCCTGCGCCTCCTTCGACCAGTTCGCCAATTTCGAGCAGCGCGGCGAGGCCTTCCGCCAGATCGTGCTCGAGCTCGGCAATGGCAACGGCCAGCGGAGGGCGTCATGACGACCTTCGCCCGCAACGACCGCAGCATCCTCGGCCGCTGGTGGTGGACGGTCGATCGCTGGACGCTCGGCGCCATCGCGCTCCTGATCGCCATCGGCATGATGATGAGCCTGGCGGCGAGCCCGGCGGTCGCGACCCGCATCCGGCTCGACAGCTTCAGCCTGGTCCGCCACCATTTCGCGCTGCTGCCGATCGCGATCGCGATCCTGGTGACGACCTCGCTCATGAGCGTGCGCATGATCCGGCGCGTCGCCACCCTGGGTTTCTTCTTGTTCCTGGGCCTGACCGTGCTGACCCTCGTCATGGGCCAGGAGATCAAGGGCGCCACCCGCTGGATCGACCTCGCCGGCTTCTCGCTGCAGCCTTCCGAGTTCGTGAAGCCCTGCTTCGCGGTCGTGGCTGCCTGGATGTTCTCGGCCCAGCATGGGCCGGACCGGGTCCCGGGCAACCTGATCTCGATCATGCTCTATCTGGTCGTGGTCGCCGTGCTGATGGCGCAGCCCGACCTGGGCATGACCGTCGTCGTCAGCTGCACCTGGTTCGCGCAGTTCTTCCTGGCCGGCCTGCCGCTGCTCTGGGTCGGCACGCTGGCCGGCGTCGGCGTGGTGGGGCTGGTCGGCGCCTATTTCACCTTCCCGCATGTGACCGAGCGCGTGAACGGCTTCCTCAATCCGGCCGCCGGCGACACCTATCAGGTGGACCGTGCGCTCGATGCCTTCCGCAATGGCGGCCTCTTCGGCCAGGGCCCCGGCGAGGGCACGGTGAAGATGGTACTGCCCGATGCCCATGCCGATTTCGTGTTCGCGGTCGCGGGCGAGGAGCTGGGCGCCATCGCCTGCCTCTTCATCGTGGCCCTCTTCGCCTTCGTGATGGCGCGCGGCATCGCCAAGCTGCTGCAGGAGCGCAATCTCTTCGTGCTGCTGGCCGCCTCCGGCCTGCTCGTCACCTTCGGCCTCCAGGCCGTCGTCAACATGGCGTCCAGCCTGCATCTGATGCCGACCAAGGGCATGACCCTGCCCTTCATCAGCTATGGCGGCTCCTCGCTCCTGGCCTGCGCGCTTTCGATCGGCATGCTGCTGGCGCTCACGCGCCGGCGCGTGGCGATGGGGGAGGAATGATGAGCGCCCTCGCGCCCATCCTCCTCACC
>NZ_JBOHKS010000300.1:0-39633 GCF_050729195.1 Hypericibacter sp. | reverse complement strand
GCTCGGACGAGGTCCAGAAGGCGACCGACGGGCATATCAAGAAGGTGGACGAGACGCTCGCCCAGAAGGAAAAGGAGATCATGCAGGTCTGAGTATGGAACCTCTGCCCAAATCGTTCGGTCCCGTCCTGCCGCTCCATGTTGCGATCATCATGGATGGCAATGGCCGTTGGGCGAAGGCTCGCGGCCTGCCGCGCGCGATCGGCCATCAGCGCGGCGCCGAAGCGGCGCGGCGCACGGTGCAGGGCGCGGCCGAGCTGGGCATCGGCTATCTGACTCTGTTCGGCTTCTCCTCCGAAAATTGGAGCCGCCCGGCCACCGAGGTCGACGATCTGATGCAGCTGCTGCGCTTCTATCTGGAACGCGAGATCGAGGAGCTGCATCGCAATGGAATCCGCCTCTCGGTCATCGGCGATCGCCAGCGGCTCAGTCCCGCCATCGTCCGGCTGATCGAGAATGCCGAGGCCATGACCAGCGCCAATGCGCGCATGCGGCTCACCATGGCCTTGTCCTATGGCGGTCGTGCTGAGATCGCGGCAGCGACGCGCCGGATCGCCATGGATGTCGCGGCAGGACGCATCTCCGCCGACCGCGTCGACGAGGATCTGGTCCAGCGCTATCTCTTCACGGCCGACATGCCCGATCCCGATCTGGTGATCCGCACCAGCGGCGAAAAACGCTTCAGCAATTTCCTGCTCTGGCAGTCCGCTTATTCCGAGCTGGTGTTCGTGGAAAAGCATTGGCCGGAATTCGGGAAGGACGATCTGGCGGCGGCAATTCAGGAATTCAGCGGCCGCGAACGGCGCTACGGCCGCTCCGCGTGACCGCTCCCGCCGCGCCTGGCGCGACCAGCGCCTCTCATTCGCTGGCGCGCCGGATTGTCGCCGCCTTTGTCATGATGCCTGTCGTGCTGGGCGCGCTCTGGCTGGGCCATCCTTACTGGACGCTCCTGGTGGCCCTGGCCGCGGGCATGATGGCCTGGGAATGGCGCCGGCTGACGGCTCAGGGAACGGTCGGCGCCGTCGGTTGGGCGATGGTGCTTCTGGCGGCGGCGGCGGTGCTTCTGCTGGGATTCGGCCAGGTGCCGTTGGCGCTCTGGGCGCTTCTGGGCGGCGCTCTGCTGCTGGGCTTGGTGGCGAGTCTTGGAGAAGGCTGGGTAGCCGGCGCCTGGGTGTCGCTGGGTATCCTCTATGCAGGGCTTCCCAGCCTCGCAATGGTATGGCTGCGCGATGACCCGGTCTCCGGGTTGGCGACGCTGCTCTGGGTGCTGTTCCTGGTCTGGGCCGTCGATACCGCCGCCTACACCGCAGGAAAACTGATCGGCGGGCCGAAGCTGATTCCGCGCGTTTCGCCGAGCAAGACTTGGGCCGGTCTCGCAGGGGGTGCCGTGGGTGCCGCCATCATCGGCTATCTGGCGGCCTGCTGGGCGGGGCAGCCGAACCCCTGGCTGCTGACCGGGCTGAGCCTGCTCCTGGCCCTGGCCGAGCAGGCAGGGGATATTTTCGAATCTGCGGTCAAGCGCCGCTTCGGGGTGAAGGACAGTTCAGGTTTGATTCCCGGCCATGGCGGAATCCTGGACCGGGTCGACGGCCTGGTGGCCGTCGCCTTGATCGTCGCCGGATTCGCCCTCTGGGGCGGCGGTTCGCCCCTTGCGGTTTGGGGGTCCTGACCGCATATAACTCTTTGATTTTTAATGTTATAGGCGAAAATGGCTGACGTTCAGGCCTTGTCAGCCGGTTGGCGCTTATCCTAGTGTCGCTCGCGCTTAACTGATCGGCGAGCGGCCCCCGATCCGCTAGATTGATCCACCCGCCAATGCAACGATCCCTCGAGGTTGCTTGATGCTCGATTTCCTGCCGCCGTTCCTGCAATACCCCGTGAGCTTCGTTGCCGTCCTGACCGTCGTGGTTTTCGTCCACGAGCTGGGCCATTACCTCGTGGCCCGGTGGGCAGGGGTGAAGGTCGAGGTGTTCTCGATCGGTTTCGGCCCCGAGCTGTTCGGCTTCACCGACAGCCATGGCACCCGCTGGAAAGTCTCGGCCCTGCCGCTGGGCGGTTATGTGAAGATGTTCGGCGATCGCGAGGACACGGACGCCGGCAACGACCAGTCGCGGCCGATGACGCCCGAGGAGCGCTCGGTATCCTTCTTCCATAAACCTGTCATCCGCCGCATGGCGATCGTCGTCGCCGGCCCGGCCTCCAATTACGTCTTCGCGGCCATCGTCTTCACCATCCTGTTCGCCAGCTTCGGCCAGCAGGTCTCCTCGACCGTGGTCGGCGGCGTCACCGAAGGAAGTGCCGCGGCGGCGGCCGGGCTCGAGTCCGGCGACAAGGTGGTCTCGCTGAACGGTCAGCCTGTGACGCGTTTCGAGCAGATCGCGCGCACGGTCGAAATGGGCCTGAATGAGCCGTTGACGATCGGCGTCGAGCGGGACGGGCAGGCGCTGACCCTGAAGGCGGTGCCCCAGGTGGTTGTGCTGACCGACAATTTCGGCAATCAGCACAGCGCCGGGCGCCTCGGAATCAGCAGCAGCGGCGATGCCGAGGTGATTCATTACGGTCCCGTGCAGGCGGTGGGCGCCGCGATGCGCGAAACCGCGAACGCCACCTCCAACATCCTGAAGGCTGTGTGGCAAATGGTGATCGGCACGCGATCGAGCGACGAGCTCGGCGGCGTGCTCCGTATCGGCAAGATGTCCGGCGACGTCGCAAAGCTCGGATTCCCGGCCTGGGTGACATTCACGGCGGTGCTTTCGATCAATCTCGGACTGATCAATCTGTTCCCCGTGCCCATGCTCGATGGCGGCCATCTGGTGTTCTACATGGCCGAAGCCACGCGCGGCCGCAGACTTTCCGCGCGGGCGGAGGAATGGGGTTTGCGGATCGGGTTGGCTATGGTATTGACGCTGTTCGTCTTTGCGACATGGAATGATCTCGTGTCGCTGGAGATTTTCAAGCATTTCCGAACCCTGATCGGCTGACGGGGGTCTAGCCAAAAGGGGTTCGCGTCTAGGGGGCAGCGCGTGCGGGTTTGGTTCAACGGGTTCCTGCTGGCGCTTGGATTGCTTCTGACCGGTGGCTTGCTTCAGGCGGTGCACGCCCAGGAATTTTTCACGGGCGAGCCGATCTCCGACATCCGCGTCGAAGGCAACCAGCGTATCGAATCCGAGACGGTTCGATCCTATATGCAGATTTCGCCCGGCGATCCATTCGAGCCGGCTCGAATCGACCGTGCCCTCAAGGCGCTGTTCGCGACCGGCCTCTTCGCCGACGTGACCTTCCAGCGCGACGGCAGCACGCTGGTCGTCGTCGTCAAAGAAAACCCGATCATCAACGAGCTGGCGTTCGAGGGTAACGACCGCATCGACGACAAGCAGCTGCAGAGCGAAGTGCAGCTGCGACCGCGCACGGTCTACACCCAGACCCGCGTGCAGGAAGACACCAAGCGCATTCTCGAGCTTTACCGCCGGTCGGGGCGCTATGCCGCGACGGTCGAGCCCAAGGTCATCCCGCTCGACCAGAACCGTGTCAACCTCGTCTTCGAGATCCACGAAGGATCGCTGACGACGGTCGAGCGCATCGACTTCGTCGGCAACAAGGCCTTCAGCGACAGCACGCTGCGCGATCAGATCCTGACCAAGGAAACCGCGTTCTACCGGTTCCTCTCGAGCAGCGACATCTACGATCCCGACCGGCTCGCCGCCGACCAGGACGCGCTGACCAAATACTACACCTCCAACGGCTATGCCGATTTCGAGGTGGTCTCGGCCGTGGCCGAGCTGTCGTCCGACCTGAAGTCCTTCTTCATCACCTTCACGGTCGATGAGGGCGACATCTACAACTTCGGCACGGTGACGGTCGATTCTCAGCTGAAGGGCCTCGCGCCCGACGCTCTGCAGCAATATCTCGAGACGAGCGAGGGAGACACCTTCGACTCCTCGGCCATCCAGAAGTCGATCGACCAGATGACCACGGCGATCGGCACGCTGGGCTATGCCTTCGTCAAGATCGAGCCGAAGCTGGAGCGGACCACCGACGACAAGGGCAACAAGATCATCAACCTCACCTATCTGGTGGAGGAAGGCCCGCGCGTCTTCGTCAATCGCATCGATATCACCGGCAATGTTCGCACGCTGGACAAGGTCATCCGACGCGAGTTCCGGATCGCCGAAGGCGACGCGTTCAACAGCACGAAATTGCAGCGCACCCGCCAGCGCATCCAGAATCTGGGCTTCTTCAGCAAGGTCGACATCACGGCCAAGCCCGCCGACGACCCCGACAAGATCGACTTGAACGTCAATGTCGAGGAGCAGTCGACCGGCGAACTGACCTTCGGCATCGGTTACTCGACCGGCGACGGCCCGTTGGGCCAGATCAACCTGCGTGAACGAAACCTGCTGGGCCTCGGTTACGATCTGCGCCTGGATTTCACCATCTCGGGCCGCAGTTCGCAGGTCAATCTGAGCTTCACCGATCCTTACTTCTTGGATTTGCCGCTGGCCGCGGGCGTCGATCTGTTCCGCACCCAGACTCAGCGCGACGAGAGTTCATTCGAGCAAAGCCAGCTGGGCGGCGGTGTGCGAGGCTCCTACGATATCCAGGAATATCTGCGGCAGACTTGGCGCTATCGCTTCACGCGCCAGGACATCTACAACGTCGATAACAACGCTTCGATCGCGATTCAGCAGTCGAAGGGCGTCTCCTACAGCTCTCTGGTCGGTGAGGATCTGATCTATGACCGGCGCGACAGCCGGTTCGACCCCCGGACGGGCTACTATCTGCAGTTGTCCAACGACTTCTCCGGCCTGGGCGGCGATGTGTATTACAGTTCGCATCAGTTCTATGCCGGTTACTACTACACCTTCGGCGGGGACTTGACCGCCAGCGTGGAAGGTCAGGCCGGTTACATCCACGGTCTGTTCGGCGACAGCGTCAAAATCATCGACTCCTTCAGCTTGGGCGGCACCACATTCCGTGGCTTCAAGATCGGCGGGTTGGGGCCGCGTGACCTTGCCACAGGCGATTTCCTGGGCGGAGACATCTACTATGTGGGTACTTTCCAGCTCGCGTTCCCGTTAGGATTACCTGAGGAATATCAAATTCGTGGCCGCGTTTTCACAGATTTTGGTTCACTCTGGAACTCGGACCTGAGTACCTCCACCTCGGTCGATGAGAATGTATTGCGCGTCTCTATCGGAACAGGCATTACTTGGCGCTCTCCGTTCGGTCCGATCGCCGTCGATCTGGCGTATCCGATCAAGAAGGAGAGTTACGATAAGGAAGAGTTGTTCCGGTTCAGCGTAGGAACGAGATTCTAGGCACAAATGAAGCACCTAAGGTACCGCCAGATGGCGTTGGCCATGATGGCGTTCGCCGTGTTGGCGCCGGTTACAGCCCCCATCGCCCGGGCTGATACGACCCAACCCGCTCAGCAAATTCCGGTCGCCATTGCGGTCATCGACATCCAGCAGATTCTGCGGGATTCGAGCGCGGCCAAGTCGGTTCGCGCCCAGGTGGACAAGCAGAAGGACACCTACCAGGCCCAGATCGCCCAGCAGGAAAATGCGCTGCGCGATGTGGACAAGAAGCTCGCCGAGCAGCGGGCAACCCTGTCGGCGGACGATTTTGCCAAGAAGCAGGATCAGCTCCGGCAGCAGATGGATCAGCTTCGCCAGAACTCCGAGAAGCTGAAGCAGCAGCTCGAAGATGCGTTCAACGCGGGCATGGGGCAGGTCAGCCAGGCGCTGGCCGGGGTCCTCACGGACATCGCCAAGCAGCGCAGCCTGACCCTGATCCTCGACAAGCGGGCGGTTCCGTTGAGCGCCAACGGCTTCGATATCACCGCCGACGCCCTCAAGGGGCTCAACGCCAAGCTGCCGTCGGTCACGATCCCCAAGCCCACGCAGTAACCTCCGCGCCTCAATTCGTTACCGGAGCCGCCGAGACCACGGACGTTCCGGGCCCGGCCGATTCGCGCTAAGATCGAGCGCCTGTTCGGAAATGCCGACATTCCGACCTGGCGATGGAGACGCCCGGCCGATGGGCGGGCAGGGACGCGATGCGCGGTTTCAAGGAGTGAGAGCGATGAGCGAGGGCGCGGTCGAAAGCCGGACGCTGAGCGCGATAGATGTGATGCGGGTCATGGAGATGATTCCGCATCGCTACCCCTTTCTGTTGATCGACAAGGCCGTGGATCTGATCTCCGACGTCAGCGCCGTCGGGATCAAGAACGTCTCGATCAACGAGGCCTTTTTCCAGGGTCATTTCCAACGCCAGCCTGTGATGCCGGGGGTGTTGATCATCGAAGCCATGGCGCAGACCGCCGCCGTGCTCGTGGCCTTCACGCTGGGCAAGGAAGCCGAAGGCAAGCTCGTCTATTTCATGTCGGTCGATGGCGCCCGTTTCCGGCGACCGGTCGTCCCCGGCGATCAGATGCGCGTCCATGTCAGCAAGGATCGCAAGCGGGGCAATGTCTGGAAGTTCGTCGGCGAAGCCAAGGTGGACGGCAATGTGGTTGCGGAAGCCACCATCACCGCGATGATCAGGGACGATTGATGGGGGCTATTGATCCGACTGCCATCATCGCCACAGGGGCCCAAATCGCCACCGACGTCAAGATCGGCCCTTATTGCGTTGTAGGCCCCGAGGTCGTTCTCGGGCCGTCCGTCGAACTGATGGCCCATGTGGTCGTCGAAGGCCGCACACATATCGGCGAGGGGACGGTGGTGCATCCTTTCGCGGCCCTGGGCGGCGCGCCCCAGCATTTGCGCTATGCCGGCGAGCCGACCGAGCTGCAGATCGGACGGAATTGCCGTATCCGCGAATACACCACCATCAATCGCGGCACGGCGATGGGCGGGGGACGAACTTCCGTCGGCGATGATGGGTTTTTCATGATGGGCGTTCATATCGCTCATGACTGCCATGTCGGCCATCATGTCATCATGGCCAACCAGGCCACGCTCGGCGGCCATGTGAGCATCGGCGATCATGTCGTGATCGGCGGGCTGACGGCCGTGCATCAGCATGTCCGCATCGGCAAGCATGCCATGATCGGCGGCATGACGCCTTGCGCGGCGGACGTGATTCCGTTCGGCATGGTTGTCGGCAATCCCGCTCATCTCTCCGGCCTCAATCTGGTCGGGCTGAAGCGGCGCGGCTTCGATCGCAAATCCATCCTGACCCTGCGCGCGGTCTATCGCAGTTTGTTCGAAGGGTCCGGCACCTTTGCCCGCCGCTTGGAGCGGACCATGACCGAATTCGCAGAGGAGCCTCTGGCACAACCCGTGCTTGAGTTCATCCGCGGCTGTCAGACCCGATCGCTGTGCAAGCCGGGCCAGCGCCATGGTCGCTACTGATCTCCTCACGCTCGGTATCATCGCCGGCGCCGGTTCGCTGCCGCGCCGTATCGCCGACCGATGTGTCGCACAGGGACGCAAGTTCCACCTGCTGTTGCTCGATGGCCACGCAGATCCAACTCTCCATGCCGGGCTTCCCTTCCAGACTGTCCGCTTGGGCGCTGCCGGCGAGATGTTCGAGAGGATGCGGCAAGCGGGGTGCCAAGAGGTGGTCTTTGCCGGGAAGGTGGAGCGGCCCTCCTGGCGCGCGCTGCGGCCGGACTGGCGCGCCACGAAATTCATCGCCGAGTTCGCGCTCAAGGCCGATAAAGGCGACAACGCTCTCATGGCCGCCATCGTGGCGACGTGCGAGACTGAAGGGTTCAAGGTCCGTGCGCCCGCCGAGCTCCTGGGAGACACTCACCTCGCACCCGGGCCGCTGGGTCGCCTGTCTCCCGACGGGTCGCAACGCGACGATATCCAGATCGGCATCCGCGTCGCACGCGCGATCGGCAGGCTCGATATCGGGCATGCCGTGGTGATCCAGGCCGGGCTCGTGCTCGGGGTCGAGGCGGTGGAAGGCACCGACAGGCTGATCGAGCGCTGCGGCGCGCTGCGGCACGACGGGATCGGTCCCGTCCTGGTCAAGCTGCGCAAACCGCAGCAGGAGATTCGCGCCGATCCGCCGACCATCGGCCCGGCGACGGTGGCGTGCGCCGCCGCCGCCGGTTTTTCCGGCATCGCCATCGAGGCCGGCAGCACCTTGATCATCGATTCCGAGGCCACTGTGGCCGAAGCCGATCGCCTGGGCCTTTTTCTGCTTGCCGTCGAGGCCCCTGAGTGACGCCAAGCGCGGCTGGCGCGACGCCACGAGACCGGCATCGCCCGGTTCGGATCTTTCTTATTGCCGGCGAGCCTTCCGGCGATCGTCTGGGCGCCCAACTCATGAGTGCGCTGCGTTGCAAGCTTGGCGACGTCGCATTCTCCGGGATCGGTGGCGAGCACATGACGGACGAGGGGCTGCAGAGCCTCTTTCCGATGCGCGAGCTGACGCTGATGGGATTTGCCGAAGTGGTGCCGCATCTGCCCCGCTTGGTGCGGCGGTTGCGGGAAACGGCCACGAGGATTCGCACCGATCGGCCCGACCTCGTCGTTACCATCGACAGCCCCGGATTCAACGGCCGGCTCCTCGACCGGTTGCGCGGCAGCGGCATCGCCACGGCGCATTACGGAGCGCCGGCGGTGTGGGCTTGGCGACCCGGTCGCCTGCGTCATTGGGTCGGGCGCGTCGATCGCCTGCTGGCGATCCTGCCGTTCGAACCGGCCATCTTCAAAACCGTCGGCATCGACTGCCACTATGTCGGCCATCCGGCTCTCGAGCGATTGAGGGCGGAGTCAACGAGCACCGGTTTCCGGCAGCGCTTCCAGATTCCCCCCGAGGCGCCGTTGATCGGTCTTCTGCCCGGCAGCCGGCGAAGCGAGCTGCGCCACCTCCTGCCGGTGTTGAGCGAAGCCGCGGCTCGCTTGCACCAGATCGACCCACGGGGCCGCTTTGTGATGCCCACATTGCCCGGCCTGATCGCGGAACTGCGCACGGCCACGATATCCTGGCCGCAACCGCCCTTGCTGCTGGCCGCCGAGCAGGATCGGTTCGATGCCTATGCGGCTTGCGATGTGGCACTCGCCGCTTCGGGCACGGTGACGCTGGAGCTGGCGGCGGCGGGGACGCCGATGGTCATCGTCTATCGCGGCGGCTTCATCTCGGCGGCGCTCATACGCCATATGGCACGGGTTCGTTTCGCCGGGCTTCCCAATCTGCTGCTCGACCGGCCAATCGTCCCTGAGCTCCTGCAGGAGGCTTGCGAACCTGACGCCCTCGTCAAGCAGGCCTTGACGCTGCTGCGCGATCCGCAAGCGCGGGCCGCGCAAAAGGCCGGCTTCCGCGAGGTCATGGCGAAGCTGGCAATCGAGGGCCGCCCGTCCGAACGGGCGGCGGCCCTGCTGGCCGACCTGCTGGCGAGGCCGGCGCCTGGACTGTAGGATGGACGCCAACCCGATGTCATGGGATCAGAGAGAGGCAACTGACGCGATGACCACCGCCGCCCACGCTGCACAGCCGCGCTTCCTCCACACGATGCTGCGCGTGCTCGACCTCGACAAATCGATCGATTTCTATACCCGCCTGCTGGGCATGAAACTGCTTCGCCGCAAGGACTATCCCAGCGGCGAATTCACGCTGGCCTTCGTCGGCTTCGGCGACGAGACCGAGACTGCCGTCGTCGAACTGACCCACAATTGGGGCCAGAAAGATCCCTACCAGCTCGGCACCGCCTTCGGCCATCTCGCCATCGGCGTCGGCGATATCTACGGCACCTGCGAGCGTCTGGCGAAGGAAGGCGTGAAGATTCCACGCCCGCCCGGCCCGATGAAGCATGGCGGCAGCGTCATCGCCTTCGTCGAGGATCCCGACGGCTACAAGATCGAGCTCGTCGAGAAATCCCTCTAGGGCCGCGGGACCCGCTCGTGCTGTCATCCCATCGCCCGGAAGGCATCGAGCGCCTGCAGCAACCGCGCGGGTTCCGGACATGGCGATGAGACCGACAAGAACGGAATATGTGGTGGGGCTGACGCTGCTCGCGGTGTTGATCGTGGGCTGCTTCCTGGTGATGCGGCCCTTCCTCACCTCGCTGCTCTGGGCCGTCATTCTCAGCTACACGACCTGGCCGCTCTATCAACGGCTGCTGCGGCGCCTGGGCGGCCGCGAGTTCTGGGCAGCGCTCCTGATGACGCTGCTGGTGGCGGCGGTCCTCGTGCTGCCGCTGGCGGTCCTGGGCGCCACGCTGGCGCAGCATGTCGCCAGCGTCGCGGAGGTCGTCCGCGAAGTGCTGGCGCAGGGCGTGCCGGAGCCGGCCCCCTGGGTCGACAAGATCCCGCTGATCTCGCAAGACGTCCGTCGCTACTGGGAGGCTCTCGCGCAGGAGGGCTCGACCTATACCGCGGCGCTCGGACCCTATATCGGCCAGGCGCGCGTCTGGGCGCTGCAGAGCGGCGCCACGCTCGGCCGCGGCGTGCTGGAGCTGGCCTTGAGCGTGCTGGTCTGCTTCTTCGTCTATCGCGATGGCCAGTTCGCCGCGGAACGGCTCCATGCCGCGGCAGGACGGTTCGCCGGCGAGCGGGCGCGCCATCTGCTGAACGTCGCGGGCAGCACCACCAAGAGCGTCGTCTACGGAATCATCGGCACCGCGATCGCCCAGGCGGCCATGGCCTCGATCGGCTTCTGGATCGCCGGCGTGCCCGGCACCCTGTTGCTGGGTTTTCTGACCTTCATGCTGTCGCTGGTGCCCGGCGGCCCGCCCTTCGTGTGGGCCCCCGTCGCCATCTGGCTGCTCTATACCGGCCAGCCGGGCTGGGCGCTCTTCATGGCGATCTGGGGCTTCATCAGCATCAGCGGCATCGACAACATCGTGCGGCCCTATCTGATCAGCCGGGAGAGCCGCATGCCGCTCCTGCTGGTCTTTCTCGGCGTCATCGGCGGCGTCCTGGCCTTCGGCTTCATCGGTATCTTCCTCGGGCCGACCCTGCTGGCGCTGGGCTTCACCCTGCTCATGGAGTGGAGCATCGGCGGGCGCAAGCCGGTGATCGCGGCCGCCACCACGGCACCCACGCCGCCCCCGAACGACAAATCGGGCGGTCCCGCGGTCTAGGCCAAAGCTTGGTCAATGACGCAAATGAAAAGGGCGGCCCCAAGAGGCCGCCCTTTGTCGTTGCGGTCGGATGAGACCGATCAGCGCTTGTTCATCGCCACATAGGCGCGCTTGTCGTGGCCGGTATAGAGCTGCCGGGGCCGGCTGATGCGCTGCTCCGGATCCTCGATCATCTCGTTCCACTGCGCGACCCAGCCGACGGTGCGGGCGACCGCGAAGAGGACGGTGAACATCGAGGTCGGGAAGCCCACCGCCTGCAGGATGATGCCCGAATAGAAATCGACGTTCGGGAACAGCTTGCGTTCGACGAAGTAGGGATCCTCGAGCGCGATCCGCTCCAGCTCCATGGCGAGGTCGAGCAGGGGCTCGTCGCGGATGCCGAGCGCATCCAGCACTTCGTGGCAGGACTTGCGGATCACGGCCGCGCGGGGATCGTAATTCTTGTAGACGCGGTGGCCGAAGCCCATCAGGCGGAAGGGATCGTCCTTGTCCTTCGCGCGCTTGATGAATTCGGGGATGCGGTCCTTGTGGCCGATCTGATGCAGCATGGCCAACACCGCCTCGTTGGCGCCGCCATGCGCGGGACCCCAGAGCGAGGCGATACCGGCGGCGATGCAGGCGAAGGGATTGGCGCCGCTCGAGCCGGCGACACGGACCGTCGAGGTCGAGGCGTTCTGCTCGTGATCGGCATGGAGGATGAAGATCTTGTCCATCGCCTTGGCGATGACCGGGTTGACCTTGTACTCCTCGGCCGGCACGGCGAAGGTCATGCGCAGGAAGTTCTCGGCGAAGCCCAGATCGTTGCGCGGATAGACGAAGGGCTGGCCCACCGAATATTTGTAGGCCATGGCCGCGATCGTCGGCACCTTGGCGATCAGGCGGTGCGAGGCGATCTCGCGCTGGCGCGCGTCCGAGATGTCGAGGCTGTCGTGATAGAAGGCCGAGAGCGCGCCGACCACGCCAACCATCAAGGCCATCGGATGCGCGTCGCGACGGAAGCCGCGATAGATCGCGTGGATCTGCTCATGCAGCATCGTGTGGTAGGTGATGTTGCGCTCGAACTGCGTCTTCTCCTTGGCGCTGGGCAGCTCGCCATGGAGCAGGAGATAGCAGACCTCCAGGAAGTCGCTATGCTCGGCCAGCTCCTCGATCGGATAGCCGCGATGGAGCAGGACGCCGTTTTCGCCGTCGATATAGGTGATCTTCGACTGGCAGCTGCCGGTCGAGGTGAAGCCCGGGTCGTAGGTGAAATAGCCCTGATCGCCATAGAGCTTGCGCACGTCGATGACGGACGGCCCCAAGGTCCCGTCGAGGACCGGCAGATCGAAGCTCTTGCCGCTTCGATGATCGGTGACTGTGACCCAATCCTTCGACTGGGGTTCCGTCTTGGCGCCAGACTTTGTGGCCATCTCAGATCCCTTTCGGCTGCTCATGCGGATTTCGGCCGCGGCTCTCCCCCCGGGGCGGCCGCACGAAACTAGTGCCTATCCTCGGCCCGATCAATTAACCATTAGTGACAGGTGAGATCAGGCGGCGATGTCCTTGATTCGAGCAAGGGTTTCGGCCCGGCCGAATACCGCCGCCACCTCGAAGATGGGCGGCGAAGTGGTCTGTCCGGTCAGGGCCGCGCGCAGCGGCTGGGCGACGTCGCCGAGCTTGATGCCGGCCTCCTGGGCATAGGCCCGGGTGGCCTCCTCGAGCGCCGCGGCAGTCCATTCCGGCAAGGCTTCGAACCGGTTCAATAGCCCGCGCAGTGCCGTGCGCGCCGCCGGATGCAGCAGCGCCGAGGCCTTGGGCTCGAATTCCAGCGGCCTGGATTTGAAGAAGAACACGGCGCTGTCGGCCAGCTGCTCGAGGGTCTTGGCGCGCTCCTTGAGGCCGCTCATGCCGGCCAGCAGGCGCTGCTTTCCCTCCGCACTCGCAGGTCCGCCGAGCCGCTTCTCGATGCGCGGCAGGATCAGATCGACCAGCCGCGCGTTATCGGCCAGCCGCAGATAATGGCCGTTGAGATTGTCGAGCTTGGCGAAGTCGAAGCGGGCCGGCGAGCGGCCGACGGCCCCGAGATCGAACCACTCGATCGCCTGCTCGGTCGAGATGATCTCGTCGTCGCCATGGGCCCAGCCGAGCCGCAGGAGATAGTTGCGCAAGGCCTCGGGCAGATAACCCAGCTCACGATAGGCATCGACCCCCAGCGCGCCATGCCGCTTCGACAGCTTGGCGCCGTCGGGGCCATGGATGAGCGGGATATGCGCGAAGGAGGGGATGTTCCAGTCCAGCGCCTGATAGAGCTGCACCTGGCGGAAGGTGTTGGTCAGATGGTCGTCGCCGCGGATCACATGGGTGATCGCCATGTCGTGATCGTCGACCACGACCGAGAGCATGTAGGTGGGCGTGCCGTCGCTGCGCAACAGCACCATGTCGTCGAGCTGCTCATTGCCGACCCGGACCTCGCCCTGCACCTGATCCTTGACCAGGGTCTCGCCGGTCTGCGGCGCCTTGAGGCGGATGACCGGCGCCACGCCCGGAGGCGCTTCGCTGGGATCGCGGTCGCGCCAGCGCCCGTCATAGCGCATCGGCTTGCCCTCGGCCTTGGCCTTGTCGCGCATGGCCTGCAGCTCTTCGGGTGAGCAATAGCAGTAATAGGCGCGGCCCTTGTCGAGCAGCGACCGGGCCACCTCGGCATGGCGCGGCGCGCGGGCGAACTGGAACACCGGCGGCGCATCGAAATCGAGGCCCAGCCAGTTCAATCCCTCGATGATCGCGTCGATGGCGCCCTGGGTCGAACGCTGGCGATCCGTGTCCTCGATCCGCAGCAGGATCTTGCCCTTGTGATGGCGCGAATAGAGCCAGTTGAACAGCGCCGTGCGGGCGCCGCCGATATGGAGATAGCCGGTGGGCGAGGGAGCAAAGCGGGTAATCACGGTCATTCAGTCTCTGATGCTGGACAATGGAACGCGTCTCAGGCACGGCCCCCGGCCGAGGCCGAGCGCTGTCCCTGGACGACAAAGAAGGAGGCCTGCTTATAGGCGATCGGCAGTTCGATGTCGCGCGCCACGAGCCGCGCCATCCGGGTCGGGTGGCCGCGCAGGATCATGCCTTCATTGGGATTGGCCATGACGTTCTTCGACAGCGGGAAGGCATCGGCGGCGCTGAGGACGCAGATATAGAGCCCGCGCGACTTGGTCGAACGGTTGGCATCCGAACCGTGCAGCAGGCAGGTGTGCATGAAACAGACGCTGCCGGCGCGGCCCGTGATCGCGATCTCGACGGGCTTGAACTGCTGTTCCACAGCCGGCGCGACCGCGCCGGTGAAACGCTCGCCGTCATAGAGCGAATAGAGCGGTCCCTTGTGGCTACCGGCGATCACCTTGAGGCAACCATTGTCCCGGGTCATGTCGTCCAGCATCAGCAGGCAGGTGACCAAGTCGTCATTGGTGTGCGGCGTGTAGGCGAAGTCCTGGTGATAGCCGACCTCGGTGTTGGTGCCGGGCAGTTTGAGATTGATCTTGCAGTGATGGAATTTGAGATCGGGCCCGACCAGATCGGCCACCATGTCGGTCATGGCCGAGCTCTTCACCACATCCATATAGGCGTCGGATATATCCGACGGATTGTTGATCCGACGCAGCGCCGGATGTGCCGCGGAATGTTCCTCGCCCATGTCGAAACGGGGCCGGCCGTCGAGGGTCGGCAGACCGAAGGGCGCGATATGTTGGCGGCTCTCCTCGACCCAGCCCGCGACCTCGCCGCGCAGTGCCTCGAGTTGCGCCGGTGTCACCGCATCGGGCGCCACCAGATAGCCGTCGCGCCAGAACTGGTTCATCTGTGCGTCGCTGAGCATGGCCGTTCTTCTCCCTGACCGCCGGGACCGGGTTAATCCCCGCTGCCCCCCGTATTTTCGTCAATTCTGGCTGAATCCGGCGGCGCCAACCAGGGCCCCTTTCGGGACCCGCCGGCCTGGTGGAATAATCGGCCCCAGGGGGACCCTTCATGACGGCGGCCGCTTTGACCGTCCCGATCCGCGGGCTGGGCTGGGTCAGCGAGCGTCTTGGCGGCCTGCTGGCGGCCGAGCGCGACCAATGGCTGCTCTGGGCACCGGTGGGGCTGGGCGTCGGGGTGGCGGTCTATTTCGGCCTGCCGAGCGAACCGCCGCTCTGGTTCGGGCCGGCCCTGGCCTGCCTGGCGCTGTCGCTGGCCTGGCTTTGCCGGCGGCGTTCGGGGATGGCGGCCATGGCCGTCTTGGCGGTCCTCATGGCCGTGGGCTTCGGCGCCGCCGGCCTGCGCACCGCTTTTGTCGAAGCGCCGATCCTGCCGCGGGATGTCGGGCCGGTGCGGATCGAGGGCCGCATCCTCTCGATCGATCCGCTGCCCTCGGGCGAGCGCCTGGTGTTGCAGGATCCGGTCATCGCCGGCATCACGCCGGAGGCAACGCCGGCGCGGCTGCGGATCAAGCTGATGCGCGAGGTGCCGGAGCTGCAATTGGGCGATCGCGTTTCCGTGTTTGGCAAGCTCTCGCCGCCGGCACCGCCCTTCGCGCCCGGCGGATTCGATTTCCAGCGCGACGCCTTCTTCGACGGCATCGGCGCGATCGGCTTCGCCTTCGGCGCTCCCAAGGTTCTCGAAAGCGCCGATACGGGCCCCGGACAGCTTCACATGATCTTCAGCGATCTTCGCCGCACGATCTCGGCGCGGATCCTGGCCGTGCTTCCCGGCCCCGAGGGCGCCATGGCGGTAGCGCTCATCGCCGGCACCCAGACCGGGATCGACAAGCCGACCATGACGGCGATGCGCGATTCCGGCCTGGCGCATCTTTTGTCGATCTCGGGACTGCATGTCGGTTTCGTGGCCGCGATCCTGTTCTTCTGCGTGCGCGCGCTGCTGGCTCTGTGGCCGTCATTGACGCTGCGCCATCCGATCAAGAAGTGGGCGGCCTTCGCGGCCCTGCTCGGCGCCGGCTTCTACACGCTGCTCGCGGGCAGCCCCATTCCGACGCAACGCGCCTTCCTCATGACCGGGCTCGTGCTGCTGGCGGTGCTGGTCGATCGCGTCGCCTTCTCGATGCGGCTGATCGCGTGGGCCGCTTTCGTCGTGCTGCTGCTGCGGCCGGACGCGATGATCGGGCCCAGCTTCCAGATGTCCTTCGCCGCGGTCATGGCGCTGATCGCGGCTTATGAGGGCAGTCGCGAATGGCGCGCGCGGTTGCGCGCCGATGCCGGACCGTTGCGGCGCGCGCTGCTTTATCTCGGCGGGCTCATCGCCACCAGCCTCATCGCCGGCATCGCGACGGCCCCCTTCGCGATCTATCATTTCAACCGCTTCAGCGAATACAGCATCGTCGCCAACCTGCTGGCGATCCCGCTGACCGGCTTCTGGGTCATGCCCTGGGCGGTCGCGGCCTGTCTGCTGATGCCGTTCGGGCTCGAAGAGCTCGCCCTCATTCCGATGGGCTGGGGCATCGAGGGCGTCATCTGGATCGCGAAGACGGTGGCGAGCTGGCCCGGTGCCGTCCTCCTGCTGCCGGCCATGTCGCTCGCGGGGCTGATCCTCGTGACGCTGGGCGGTCTCTGGCTCTGCCTGTGGCATCAGCCTTGGCGCTATGCCGGTGCCATCGCGATCCTTCTCGGCATGAGCTCGATGCTGCTGACGGAGACGCCGGACATCCTGGTGTCGGACGACGGCAAGCTTCTCGCGGTCAAGGGCGATGACGGCCGGCTGGTCCTGAACACGCAACGCGACAGCCTCGCCGCGGAGACCTGGATGAGGCGGGCCGGGCAGGGGGAGAGCGAGCTCTGGCCGCGGCAAGGGATCGGTGCTGGCGGATTGCTGACCTGCGACAGCCTGGGCTGCTTCTACCGGCGCGACCGGTATGTCGTGGCGTTGGCCTGGAGCACGGAGGCGCTGCTCGACGATTGCGGCGAGGCCGATCTCGTGATCTCGCTCGAGCCGGTCAGAAAGCCCTGTCCCTCGGCGCAGCGGGTCATCGATCGTTTCGATCTCTGGCGCCAGGGCGGCCATGCGATCTGGCTGGAGCCCGGCGGGATCGAGATCGAGACCGTGGCCGAGCGGCGCGGCAACCGCCCCTGGGTCGCCCGGCTTCCCGACGGGTCGGAAAATACCGCAGATTCGGACGATTAGATCGGCTGGCCCGGCCGGAAACAGCCCGATAGACTGCGCCCGCCATGACTCAGACCCCTGAAAAATCCGATCCGAACCTCAACAAGGCCATGACCTTGCACAGGGCTGGCCGGCCCGCCGAGGCCGAGCCGCTCTATCGCAAGGCCGCCGCCGCCCATCCCAAGGATGGTCGCTATCTCTATCTGCTGGGACTTTGCCTGCTGGACCAGGGCAAGCTCGCGGACGGCCGGAAGGTGATGGCGGAGACCGTGGCGTTGGCACCGCTTCATGCCGGCGCCCATTACACGCTGGGGCGGTTGCTGGCCCATGCCGGCGAGGACGCCGCCGCCAAGACCCATTTCTGCCAGGCGGTCACGCTGGGCCCGACGGTGGCCGAGCATCATCTCGAGCTGGGCAATCTCGCGGCGAAGATGAACGAGTTCGGCGATGCGGTCGCATCCTTCAAGGCCGGGCTGCAGATGGCGCCGGAACATGCAGGCCTCAAAGCCAATCTCGGGACGGCGCTCTATCTGCTGGGCAACAGGAGCGAGGCGATCACGCTGTGGCGCGAGGCTTTGGCGCGTGCGCCGAAGCTTGCGGTCGCGCGCCTCGGTCTTGCCAACGATCTGCGCAATCGCGGCGATCTCGCCGGCGCCGAGCGCGAGCTGCGCCAGGCGGCCGCGGCCGATCCCAAAAATCCGCAGATCCGCTACAGCCTCGGCGTCACGCTGCGCCATCGCGGCGATCCCGCGGCGGCGATCATCGAGCTGGAGCGGGCCAAGGCGCTCGATCCTTCCATGGTCGAGTGCAAGGTGGAACTGGCGCGTTGCTATCAGCAGATCTGCGCCTGGAACGAGCTGGACCAATTGAAGCCCGCCTTGAAGGCCGAGTTCGACAAGGCGATGGCGGGGAAGCCTTCGGCCATTTCCGCCTTCTTCGCCTTGTCGCTGCCCGCCACGCATGAGGAGCGCGCCGCAGTCGCCCGCGCGCATGTGGGCCGCGCCAAAGCGCGCGCCGTCATCGAGGCTCGCGGAATGGCGGCCTTCCAGTTCGACCGCGCGCCGCGCGAGCGCCTGACCGTCGGCTATCTGTCGTCGGACCTGCGCGATCATCCCGGCGGCCATTTGATCGCCGGATTGTTCAAGGCCCATGATCGAAATCGAGTGGTCGTCCATGCCTATTCGATCGGACCCGACGATGGCAGCGGTTACCGCCGCCAGTTCGAGCAGGACGCGGACAAGTTCGTGGATCTGGGCATGGTCGGCAATCTCGAGGCCGCCCGCCGCATCCATGAGGATCGTGTCGACATCCTGGTCGATCACAACGGCCTGACGCGGCTCGCCCGACCGGAGATCTCGGCCCTGCGGCCAGCACCGATCCATGCCACCTGGCTGGGATTCCCGGGAACGACCGGCGCCGATTTCTTCGATTACGCGATCGTCGACGCGATCGTGGCGCCGCCGGGCGTCGAGCCGGTCTATAGCGAGCGGCTTTGCCGCCTGCCGCACAGCTACCAGGTCAACGATCATTGGCCGCCGACGATCGGCGCCGCAACGAGCCGGGAGGCCGAAGGGCTGCCGGAGAGCGGCATGGTTTATTGCTGCTTCTGCGCCTCCTACAAGATCGAACAGCCGGTCTTCCTGCGTTGGATGGAAATCCTGCGCGCCGTTCCCGATGCGGTGCTGTGGCTGTTGTCCGGGCCGCCGGCCATGCAGCATCGCCTGCAGGCGGCGGCGAAGGAATCAGGCATCGATCCGGCGCGGGTGATCTTTGGTGCGCGCAAGCCGAAGCCTGATCATCTGGGGCGCCTGGCGCTCGCGGACCTGATGCTGGATACCGATACCTATGGCGGCCATACCACGCTGAGCGACGCGCTCCTCGCCGGCGTTCCCGCCATCACGAGGTTGGGCGACGATTTTCCGAGCCGCGTCGGCGCGAGCCTGCTCACGAGCGTCGGCCTGGACGATCTCATCCTGCCGAATTTCGATGGCTATCAGCGCCTCGCGATCGAGCTGGGTCAGAATCCGGCCGCGCTCGCGGCCATCAAGGCCCGGCTTGCTGCGGCACAACCGACGACGCCGCTCTTCAGCCCCGAGCAGTTCGCGCGCAGCCTCGAACGGGCCTATGCGGAGATGTGGCGCATCCGGAGTGCCGGCGAGGCCCCCGGGACGATCGATCTGCCGCCTGACGGCGCCGCGCGCTAGCCTTCCGACAATTCAGCCGACTTGGCGCTGCTCACGACGCGATAGCGTGCCCGGCTGCCGCGGAAGCGCATCTGCTCCAGCTCCTTGGCGATGGCGTCGGCTTCGAGCGCCGGCAGGAGGAGGAGCGAGGGCGGCTGCAATGACATGACGGCCCCGCCCATGACGATGACATTGCGCACGATCCGGCCCGGCAGATCGAGCAGCCGCACCGGAAATCCGGCCTCCGCCATGCGGCCGGCGATCCGGTCGGCATCGGCATCGAGATCGTGGGCAACGAAGATATTGAGGAAGAGGCTGCCCGAGGCGGTGAGCCGGCTTCGCGCCAGCTTGAAGAAGGCCGCCGAGCAGAGATTGGGCGGGACCTTGTCGCCCGCGAAGGCATCGACAACGATCGCGTCATAGAGCTTCGGATGATCCTCCAGGAAGGCTTCTCCATCGCCGATATGACAGGCGATCTCCGGCGGGAGCGCGAAATATTCCTGGGCGAGGGCGATCGATTCCGGATTGATGTCGACGACGGTCACCTGCTGGCCGGTGGCCTTCAGCATCGTGCCCAGCGTCCCGCCGCCGCAGCCGATCATCAGCACGTCCTTGGCTGCGGTCTGCGCCACCAGCGCGTGAAGGGCATGGATATAGCCCGCCAGACTGATGCCGTTGGGGTCCGCTTCGCTCTGATAATGGTCGCCATGGCAATAGGCGACGGCACCCGTGGCACGGCTCCGCAGAATGGTGATCTCGCCGAACTCGGTATTCTTCCTGGCAAGCATGATCATGGGTTGGCCATCAGCGCGTTTCGTCATCATTCCATATCATCGGCCAATTACGTCTTTGCTGTGATGCTGACGGTCGCCGACGCCGATGCCATTCCCGGCGGGAGTGACCGGGGTCGTCTGCGGCGCGGGGCGATCATGCTCCCATTTTCGATTGTGACATCTGGCCCCTGTTTCCTGGACAGAAAACAACATATCATATATGTGAAATACCTCAGCAGATGCGTGAATTGGTTGCCCCGAACCGACCTGCAGGGGCCAAGCCCTGAGCCTCCAAGACGCCCGGAAATGACGAAGGCTCCGACGGAATAGAAGGAATTGCGATGCCGCCCGTCATAGGGCTGGGCTGTGTGGCTGTCCTGATGGGCGTCGCGGTTCTGGCCGTCATTCTCGGCCGCTTGAAAGCGGCCACGCCGCTTGTGTATGGCGCGTGCTTGATCGCCTCGGGCCTTGCCTGTGCCGCCGCGTTGTTCCAGATCGCGGCAGAACCCTGGGCGACGGTGCTGCCGCTGGGACTCCCCTGGGTCGGGGCGCATTTTCGCATCGATGCGCTCGCCGCATTCTTCCTGATCGTCGTCAATCTCGGGGGCGCGGCCGCCAGTCTCTATTCGATCGGCTATGGCCGGCACGAGTTGGTGCCTCTGCGCGTCCTGCCCTTCTTCCCGGCCTTTCTGGCCGGCATGAACCTCGTGGTGATGGCCGACGACGCCTTTACCTTTCTCCTCGCCTGGGAGTTCATGTCACTGACCTCATGGGCCCTGGTCATGGCCCATCATCACGATCCGGAAAACCGGCGGGCCGGCGTCATCTATCTGGTGATGGCAAGTTTCGGCACGCTCCTTCTACTGCTGGCCTTCGGTCTGCTGGCGGGACCGGACGGCCATTACGCCTTCGCTTCGATCCGGGACGGCTTGCGGTCACCGTTGATCGCCGCTCTCATTCTGGTCCTCGCGCTCATCGGCACCGGCTCGAAGGCCGGGCTCGTTCCGCTTCATGTCTGGCTGCCGCTGGCCCACCCGGCGGCGCCGACGCCGGTCTCCGCGCTCATGAGCGGCGTCATGACCAAGGTCGCGATTTATGGCTTCCTGCGCATCGCGCTCGACCTCCTCGGTCCCCCGGCATGGTGGTGGGCGCTGCCGGTGATCGCACTGGGCGGCGTGAGCGCCGTCATGGGCGTTCTCTATGCGCTGATGCAGCAGGATCTGAAGCGCCTGCTGGCCTACAGCACGGTCGAGAATATCGGGATCATCTTCATCGGCGTCGGGCTCGCGCTCGCCTTCCGCGCCAACGGCATGGGCTGGGCGGCGGCACTCGCCCTGACCGCCGCGTTGCTCCATGTCCTCAATCACATGCTGTTCAAGAGCCTGCTGTTTTTCGGCGCCGGCGCGGTCCTGTCGGCGACCGGCCTGCGCGACATCGAGCAGCTTGGCGGCCTGATCCGCCGCATGCCCGTGACCAGCTTCACGTTCCTGGTCGGCTCGGCCGCGATTGCGGCACTGCCGCCGCTCAACGGTTTCGTCTCCGAATGGCTGACCTTCCAGGCCATTCTCTTGAGCCCCGAGATCCCGCAATGGGGCCTCAAGCTCATCGTTCCGGCCGTCGGCGCTCTCCTGGCGCTGTCCGCGACGCTGGCAGGCGCCTGTTTCGTCCGCGCCTTCGGCATCGTCTTCCTCGGTCGCCCGCGCTCGCCGGCGGCCGAAACCGCCAACGAGGTCGATCGTTTCTCGCTCGTCGCCATGATGACGCTGACGGGGCTCTGCCTTTTGACCGGGGTCCTGCCGGGGCTGGTGATCGATGGCGTGGCCCCTGCCGTCAAGCTGCTCGCCGGCGAGGTCATGCCGCAGCAGCTCGGGGTGGCCTGGCTCTCGATCGTGCCGATTGCCGAGAGCCGGAGTTCCTATAACGGCCTGCTGGTGTTCCTGTTCGTCGCCGTATCGACCGCGATCGCGGTCCTGGGAATCCACCGGCTGGCGTCGCGTGCGGTCCGGCGTTCCGCGATCTGGGATTGTGGCTTTCCAATCACGAGTGCCAACACCCAATACAGCGCCAGCAGCTTCGCGCAGCCTATTCGCCGGGTCTTCGGCTCGATCGTCTTCCAGGCCCGCGAGCGGATCGACATGCCGCCACCAGGCAGCATGCGCCCGGCCCGGTTGCAGGTGGAGATCAAGGATCTCATCTGGCAGTTCCTCTACGCACCTGTTGGCGACGCCGTCTGGGAAGCCGCAAACCGGCTCAATCGTCTGCAGTTTCTGACGATCCGCCGCTATCTCAGCTTGGTCTTCCTGGCGCTCATTGTGCTGTTGCTGGTGGTCGCCATATGGACGTGATCGCCGACATCGCGGTCCAGGGCGTGCAAATGGCGCTGGTCCTGCTGCTGGCGCCGCTGCTCACCGGATTCGTGCGGAAGCTGAAGGCGCAGTTGGTTCGTCGTCAGGGCCCCTCGGTCTTCCAGCCCTACCGCGATCTGCTGCGGCTCCTGCGCAAGGACGTGGTGCTGGCCGAGAATGCGTCGTGGTTGTTCCGCGTGGCGCCCTATCTGATTTTTTCCGCCACCTGGGTCGCCGCCGCTCTGGTGCCGACCTTCGCCACCGGGCTCGTCTTCAGCTGGTCGGCCGACCTCATCGCCATCATCGCGCTCCTCGGCAGCGCCCGTTTTTTCCTGGCGCTCGCGGGCCTCGATGTCGGCACCAGCTTCGGCGGCATCGGCTCGAGCCGCGAGATGCTGATCGGCACGCTCGCCGAGCCGGCGATGATCATGATCGTGTTCACGCTTGCCCTCATCGCCGGGTCGACCCAGTTGGCGACGATGGCCGACTATATGCTGTCGCCGGCGGTGGGCTTGCGCGTCTCGCTGGGACTGGCATTGATCGCGCTCATCATGGTTGCGATCGCCGAGAATGCCCGCATCCCGATCGATAATCCGGCCACCCATCTCGAGCTCACCATGGTGCATGAGGCGATGGTGCTCGAATATTCCGGCCGGCATCTGGCCATGATCGAGCTCGCGGCGGCCCTGAAGCTTCAGCTCTACATCTCGCTCATCGCCTGTCTGTTCGCGCCCTGGGGGTTGGCGCGGGACGGGGAGGGGTTGGCGGCCTACGCGACCGGCATCCTGGCCTTCATCCTCAAGCTCGCCGTCGGCGGCCTGCTCCTGGCCCTGTTCGAGACGGCCATCGCCAAGATGCGGGTATTCCGCGTTCCGGAGTTCCTCGGCGCCGCTCTCATGCTGGGTCTTCTCGGCACGCTGCTGCTGTTCGTCTCGAAAGGTCTCTAGATGGGCACCTTATCTTTCGATGTGGCTCATCTGCTGGCCGGCGGGCTCGTTCTGGTGAGCTTCATGATGCTCTATCAGGACCGTCTCTATGCGCTTCTGAACGTCTTCGCCCTGCACGCCGTCGTGCTCGCCCTTTCGGTGGCGTGGCAGGCCTATGTCCAGCATGCGCCGCATCTCTATGTGACGGCGGCGATCGCGCTTCTGTTCAAGGGAATGGTCATCCCCTTCGCCCTGCACCGCATGGTGATACGCCTCGGCATCCATCGCGAGATCGAAACCGTGGTCGGCGTCGGCATGACCATGCTGGCCGGGATGGGGCTGGTGGCGCTGTCGATGGTGGTCATGCTGCGAGTAACGCCCTCGGCCGATCCACTGGCGCGCGAGGACCTGGCCTTCGCGCTCTCCGTGCTGCTGCTGGGCCTCCTCATCATGGTCACCCGGCGCAACGCGGTCAGCCAGGTGGTGGGATTCATGTCGCTCGAGAACGGCCTCGTTCTGGCGGCGACCGGCGCCAAGGGCATGCCGCTCGTGGTCGAGATCAGCGTCGCGTTCTCGATCCTGATCGCCTTCATCGTCATCGGTATTTTCCTGTTCCGGATCCGTGAGCGGTTCGACACTGTGGATATCGGCGCGCTCGACGATTTCCGAGGCGAGCGACAATGAGTTCGCTTCCCTTCGACGTCGTCACCGCGATTCTCCTGATACCGATCTGTTCCGCCGGCCTGCTGGCGCTGCTCCCGGGCTATCGGCTTTCCGCCCTTCTCAACGTCCTGGCCAGCATGCTGACGTTCCTGGTCGCCTTGCTTCTGTTCACGAACCGGCCGGAGGCCAACCCGTACGTCTTCGTCGACGATCTCAATATCGTCTTCATCGTCCTCAACACCTTTGTCGGCTTCACCACCAGCGTTTTCAGCGCCAGCTACATCGCCCATGAACTGGAGACTGGCCGGCTGACGCCGATCTATCTCAGATTCTACCACGCGATCTATCAGGTCATGATGTTCGGCATGAACCTGGCGCTGCTCTCGAACAATCTCGGCCTCATGTGGGTGGCCGTTGAGCTCGCCACCCTCAGCACCGTCATCATGGTCGGCATCTATCGGACGCATGAAGCGCTCGAGGCCGCCTGGAAATATTTCATTCTCGGCAGCGTCGGCATCGCCCTGGCGCTGTTCGGCACGATCCTGGTCTATATGGCCGCGCGTCCCGTGGTGGGCGAGGGGATCGACGCCATGGTCTGGACGGTCGTGATCGAGAAGGTCGCGAAGTTCGATCCGGCCCTCCTCAATGTCGCCTTCATCTTCCTCCTGCTCGGCTATGGCACGAAAGTCGGTTTGGCCCCGCTGCATGCCTGGCTGCCAGATGCGCATGCGGAAGGCCCCACGCCGATCTCGGCGGTGCTGTCGGGCCTGCTTCTCAATGTCGCGCTCTATGCGGTGCTGCGCTTCAAGATGCTGCTCGCCGCCAACCCCGCCGCGATCGACCCCGGCCCGCTGATGATCACCATGGGGCTGACCTCGCTCGTCTTCGCGGCCTTCATGCTGTATCGCCGGCGCGACATCAAACGCATGTTCGCCTATTCTTCGATCGAGCATATGGGCATCATCGCCTTCGCCTTCGGGATGGGCGGGCCGCTCGCCAACTTCGCCGGGCTCCTGCATATGACCATGCACAGCCTCACCAAATCGGCGATCTTCTTCGCCGTCGGCCATATCGCCCAGGTCAAGGGCACGCAGAAGATCGCCGATATTCGCGGGCTCACGGAGAGCCACCCGGTGCTCGGCTGGGGGTTGGTGCTCGGCGTGGTGGCCATCGCCGGCATGCCGCCGCTCGGCATCTTCATGAGCGAGTTCCTGGTGGTGAGCTCGACCTTCGCCCGCGAGCCGCTGCTCGCCATACCGCTGGTCCTGGGACTGCTGGTCGCCTTCGGCGCCCTGTTCCTCCGGCTGGGTGGCATCGCCTTCGGCCCGCCGGCCGGCAGCCTCGCGCCGGTTCAGGCATCCTATGTTCCCATGTTCGCGCATCTGACCCTGGTCTGCATCGCCGGCGTCTATCTGCCGGCCCCGCTGGTCATCTGGTTCCAGCATGTCGCACATCTGCTGGGATAGAGAGGCGGGACCGCCATGCCGACACTTGCCGAGCTGATGCAACGCTGCCGCGCCGTGCCGGGCTCTCGTCCCTGGCCGCGCGCTAGCGTCGATGCGGAGCTTTGGCAGACCGCCGGGCAGCTGCTCGCCGAAGGGCATTGGACCTTGCTCAGCCTTTGGGCCGACAGCGGCACCGTCCATATGGCCTTGCTCGCGGAACCGCAGGCTGGCCCTGGAATCTTGAGTCTCGACTGCGCGAATGGAAAGTTTCCGTCGATCGGCAGGCTGCATCCACCGGCGGCGCGCCTCGAACGAACGATCCAGGATTTGCACGGGCTCGAAGCGGAAGGCGTGTCGGATTCGCGTCCCTGGCTGGATCACGGAAGCTGGGGCGTCCGCCATCCGCTCGGCGAATGGACCCCGTCTCCCACCGCTGCCATGCCCGGCTACAAATTTCTGGAGGCGGAGGGCGAGGGGCTTCATCAAATCGCCGTGGGCCCGGTCCATGCCGGCATCATCGAGCCGGGACATTTCCGCTTCACCGCGAATGGCGAGGCCGTCGTCCGGCTGGAGGAGCGGCTGGGCTACACCCACAAGGGCATCGACGGCCTCATGCGGGAGGCGGGCCTGGAGCAGGCCGTCAAGCTCGCGGGCCGGACGTCAGGCGACAGCACGGTGGCCTATGCCCTGGCCTTCTCGCGTGCGGTGGAAACGGCGTTGCAGATCGAGGTCCCCGCACGGGCCGTCTGGCTCCGGGCCCTGATGGCGGAGATGGAACGTCTCGCCAATCATTTCGGCGATATCGGCGCCATCTGCAACGATGCCTCCTTCGTCGTGATGCATGCGCAATGCGGGACCTTGCGCGAGCGCGTGCTGCGCGCGGCGGATGCCTGCTTCGGCCACCGTTTGATGAGAGACCGCATCCTGCCGGGCGGCGTCGCGGCCGATCTTGGCGAAGACGGGATCGCGTCCTTGCGCGGCCTGCTTCAGGAGGCGCACCGGCATTTCCCCACGCTGGTCAAACTCTACGACAACACCGCCTCGCTGCAGGATCGTACCGTCGGCACCGGCGTGCTGACGCCGGCGCTGGCGCGCCAGTTCGGCTGTGGCGGCTATGTCGGTCGGGCCTCGGGCCGAGACTTCGACGCCCGCCGCGCGTTCCCCTATGCGCCCTACGACCAGTTGCAATTCGACGTGCGGGTCGCGACCGAAGGCGATGTGAACGCCCGTGTCTGGATCCGGATCTGGGAAGTGGAGCAGAGCCTGGCGCTGATCGAGCAGATCCTCGACCGCTTGCCCGCGGGCCCGATCCGCATCGACTTCGACAAGGGCTCAGGCAACCCAAGCGAGGGCATGGCGATCGTCGAGGGGTTCCGGGGCGATATCCTCGTCTGGCTGCGCCTCGGCGCCGACGGCAAGGTCGCGCGCTGCCATATGCGCGATCCGTCCTGGTTCCAATGGCCGGTGCTGGAAGCCGCGATCGAGGGCAACATCGTCGCCGACTTTCCGCTCTGCAATAAGTCCTTCAACTGCTCCTATTCCGGCCACGACCTCTAGGGAGACCGGCATGCACAGGATCCTGTTCGACAACCTCGCGAAGGGCACGCTGACCGAGCCGCCGCCCGTGCCGGAGGAGAGCGCCCTGGCCGAGCTGGCGGCGGCTCTCGAACGCGACGCGCGGCGGAAGCTGGGGCGCAGCCTTTCCATCCGGCAGGTCGATGCGGGCTCCTGCAATGGCTGCGAGCTGGAGATCAACGCGCTCGGCAACCCGTTCTACGATCTCGAGCGCTTCGGCCTGCGCTTCGTGGCCTCGCCGCGGCATGCCGACGTGCTGCTGGTCACGGGACCCGTGACTCGGAACATGCAGATCGCCCTCGAACGCACCTACCGTGCCACGCCCGACCCGAAATGGGTCGTGGCGGCGGGCGATTGCGCGCTCGACGGCGGCATGTTCGCAGGCAGCTATGCCTGCCTGGGCGGCGTATCGGCCGCCATTCCGGTCGATCTTCATATCCGGGGCTGCCCGCCGAGCCCGCTGCAGCTTCTCAAAGGGCTGCTGGCGCTGCTCCAGGTGGACAAGGCTCGGTAGGGCCCGCGCTCCGTCGCGCGGACCCGACCGGCGGTCAGTAGCGGCGCAGCAGGCCGATCAGCCGGCCCTGAACGCGGACCCGATCGGGGCCGAAGATGCGCGTCTCATAGGCCGGGTTGGCGGGCTCGAGGGCGATCGAATCGCCCTTGCGGCGCAGCCGCTTCAATGTCGCCTCGTTATTGTCGACCAGGGCCACCACGATGGTGCCGTTGTCGGCATTGTCGACGCGCTCGATCACGACCGTGTCGCCATCGAGGATGCCGGCATTGATCATCGAATCGCCGTCGACCTCGAGGGCGTAATACTCACCCCGGCCCAAGAGGCCGGCCGGCACGTCGACGAAGCTGGAGCTGTCGCGCAGCGCCTCGATCGGGGTGCCGGCGGCGATCCGGCCATAGAGGGGCAGTTGGACCGCCTCGACATCGCGGGCGAGCGGTGCGCCGGGCAGGGCGCCCGCGAAATCGCCGCGGATGACCGTGGGCGCGAAACCGGTGGCCGTGGGCCGGGTGGAGGTGGTGATTCCAACCGCATCGGGCAGCTTCAAGACCTCGAGCGCGCGGGCGCGGTGGGGTAGGCGGCGGATGAAGCCGCGCTCTTCCAGGCCCGTGATCAGCCGATGGATGCCGGACTTGGATTTCAATCCCAGCGCTTCCTTCATTTCGTCGAACGAAGGCGAAACGCCCGCGTCGGTCAGGCGCTTATTGATGAAATGCAGGAGCTCGTTCTGCTTGCGCGTGAGCATTGATGGCTTTCCTCGCGGCCGGATGAACCGGCACCCCCAAGATATGGAACAAAACCTAAACGACGACACACGTTCTAGTTTGGTTCCCGGAAGGGGTCAAGGTTTTTCCACAGGCTGGGCAAGGCCAAGAGTCGCGGGTGTCGGCTGCACCGGCGAATCAGACTCGGCCTAGAGCCCCATCAAATCGCGATGGAATCGCAGAACCCGTACAGCTTCGCCGGCCTTGGCGGCCGGCGCATGGGGCGGGCGGATGACCAGCCCGTCGGCCTGGGCCAGGAAGGCCATCATGGCGCTGTCCTGGCGCTCCATCGCGGCCGCCACCAGGGCTCCCTGCGCGTTGCGGGTCAGGCGCGCCCTCAGATAGTCCTGCCGCTGATCATTGGCCTTGAGGTCGCTGCCCAGGATGGCGGTCTCGCTGTCATCCAGGACCTCGCGGCCCTCCATCACGGCGAAGGCCGGTTTGACGAAGAGGAGCGAACAGACCAGGGCCGAGACGGGATTGCCCGGGAGGCCCAGTACGGGCGTGCTGCCGAGCTGGCCAAACATGACAGGCTTGCCGGGCCGCATGGCGATCTTCCAGAAAGCGAGCTTCATGCCCTGGCCGGCGAGCGCTTCCTGGACCAGGTCGTGATCGCCAACCGAGGCGCCACCCGTGGTGATCAGGAGATCGGCGCCGGCCGCACCCGCCAGCATCTCGGCCAGTACGCCGGCATCGTCGCGCGCGATCCCGAGATCGACCGGATCGCCGCCGCAGGCCCGCACGAAGGCCGCCAGCGCCAGACCGTTGGAGCCGACGATTCCGGCGGGCCCGATCGGCTCGCCCGGCATGGACAGCTCGTCGCCGGTGCTGAGGATCGCGACCCGCGGGCGACGGCGCACCTTGAGCCAGGGCCGGTTGGCGGCGGCCGCGAGTCCGATGTCGCGCGCCGTCAGCCTTGCCCCGGCGCGGAAGAGGACGCGACCTTCCTCGAAATCCTGGCCTTTGGCGCGGATATGACGGCCCGGCTCGGCCGCGGCGGTCAGCTCGACGCTGTCGCCGTCGCGCTTGGCGTTCTCCTGGATGACGATGCTGTCGGCGCCATTGGGCAGGGGGCCACCGGTCAGGATCCGCACGGCCTCTCCAGGACCGACACGGCCCTCATAGTGACCGCCGGCCGGTGCGGTGCCGACAAGCTTGAGCCGCACCGGCACGGTCGCCGCGTCGGTGCTGCGGACCGCATAGCCATCCATCGCGGAGACGGCGAAGGGCGGATGGCTGACGCGTGCCGTCACATCCTCGGCGAGGACGCGACCCAGCGCATCGGCGAGGCCGACCTGCTCGGCAGGGAGCGGCCGGAAGGCCGCACAGATCTCGCGCTGGGCCTGCTCGACCGGGATCATCGCCCGCGCTCGTAGGTGCCGGATTTCCCGCCGCTCTTATGCTCGAGCCGGATATCGCCCAGCACCATGCCGCGATCGACGGCCTTGCACATGTCATAGACGGTGAGGGCCGCGATCGAGACCGCCGTCAACGCTTCCATTTCCACGCCGGTGGGGCCGGTGGTCTTGACTGTCGCGATGATATCGATCCGGCTCTGGCGCAGGTTCGGCTTCAGCACGACCGAGAGGGCGCTCAGCGCCAGCGGATGGCAGAGGGGGATGAGCTCGTGGGTGCGTTTCGCGCCCATGATGCCCGCGAGCTCAGCCACGGACAGCACGTCGCCCTTCTTCATCTGGCCGGCGCGGATGAGGCGCATCGTTTCCTTGGCGACCGTAACATGGCCCGAGGCCACGGCGACACGCTCGGTCGCGGGCTTGGCCGAGACATCGACCATATGGGCGCGGCCAGCCTCGTCGAAATGGGTGAGGCGTGCCGGTTTGGCCTTGCGCGACTTTCTTGCCATCGCCGCGTGACTCAGGCGGAGGGGCGGGCGACCGCGGCGCGCGACAGCAGATTCGCTGTGGCTCCCGCGACATCGGACTGGCGCATCAGGGATTCGCCGATCAGGAAGATCGAAGCGCCAACTTTGCTCATCCGCACCAGATCCTCAGGCGATTCCAAGCCACTCTCGGCGACGACGAGCCGATCCTTCGGCACCCGGGGCACCAGCGCCTCGGTGACCGCAAGATCGACCGTCAAGGTCTTGAGATTGCGGTTGTTGATGCCCAGAAGGCGGGCCTTCAGCTTCAGCGCCCGGTCGAGCTCACCTTGATCGTGAACTTCAACAAGCACGTCCATCTTCCAGTATTGCGCGACAGCTTCGAGCTCGGCCGCCTGCACATCCGAGAGCGCTGCCATGATCAGCAGCACGCAATCGGCACCCAGCGCCCGCGCTTCGGCGATCTGGTAGGGATCGAGCATGAAGTCCTTGCGCAAGGCCGGTAGATCGCAGGCCGCACGGGCCGCCGTCAGATAATCGTCGCGCCCCTGGAAATAGGGTTCGTCGGTCAGCACCGACAGGCAGGTTGCTCCGCCCACCGCGTAGGACCTGGCCAGACTCGCCGGATCGAAATCGGCCCGGATCAGCCCCTTGCTCGGCGAGGCCTTCTTGATCTCGGCGATCAGGCCAAAGCGGCCGGCCGCGACCGCGGCCGCCAGGCGATCGCCGAAGCCGCGCGTCGGGCTTTGCGCCTTCGCGGCCGCCTCGACCGCGACCAATGGGCGATCGGCCTTGCGCCGCGCCACATGGGCGAGCTTCTCGGCGCAGATCTTCTGCAGCACGTCGCTCATGCGGGCACCACCTCGTTGGTGACGGCGACGAGCTTGGCCAGCACCGCCTTGGCCTTGCCGGAATCGATCGCAGTCTCGGCCAGCGCCTTGCCGGTCTTGAGATCGGCCGCTTTGCCCGCGAGCATCAGCGTCGCCGCGGCGTTGAACAGCACCACGTCGCGATAGGCACCTTTGTGGCCGGCCAGCAATTCGGTCAGCGCCTGCGCGTTGGCAGCGGAATCCCCGCCCTTGAGATCCGTCGCCGTCGCGCGGCGCAAGCCGATGTCTTCGGGCGAGACATCGAACAGGCGGACCTTGCCGCCCTTGAGCTCGGCCACATGGGTCGGACCCGTCGTGGTGATCTCGTCCATGCCGTCGGAGCCGTGCACGACCCAGGCGCTCTCGGTGCCGAGCCGGCCCAGCACCGTCGCCATGGTCTCGATCCAGTCGCGCGAAAAGACGCCGATGAGCTGGCGCTTGGCGCCGGCCGGATTGGAAAGCGGACCCATGAGGTTGAAAATGGTGCGGGTGCCGAGCTCGACACGGGTCGGGCCAACATGCCGCATCGCGCTGTGATGGCGCGGTGCCAGCATCAGGCAGATGCCGGCCTCCCACAGCGCTTTCTTCACCAGGCTCATATCGGCTTCGATATTGACGCCGAGCGCCTGCAGCACGTCGGCGGTGCCGGTCTTGGAGGACATGGCGCGGTTGCCATGCTTGGCGACAGGCACGCCCGCGGCGGCCACGACCAGGGCCGCACCCGTCGAGATGTTCCAGCTTCCGGACTGGTCGCCGCCGGTGCCGCAGGTGTCGATGGCCCCGGCCGGCGCCTCGATGCGGGTCATCTTGGCGCGCATGGCGCGGACGGCGCCGGTGATCTCCTCGACCGTCTCGCCGCGCACCCGCAAGCCCATCAGGAAGGCGCCGAGCTGCGAGGGCGTCGCATTGCCCGACATCATGATGTCGAAAGCCTGCTCCGCCTCGGACTCGCTGAGCTTCCGGCCGGAAGCGATCGCGCCGATCAGCGGTTTCAGATCGCCAGCCGCGGCCGGCGCGGGCGCAGCGGTCATGCCGACAGCCTCATGGCCTGGGCATTATGGCCGCAGCGGCGCAGGAAATTGGCGAGCAGGCGATGGCCATGCTCGGAGGCGATGCTCTCGGGATGGAACTGGACGCCGAAGATCGGCAGCTCGCGATGGGCGAGGCCCATCACGACGCCGTCTTCGGTTTCGGCGGTGATCTCGAGTTCCTGCGGGAAGCTGTCGCGCTCGACCACGAGCGAGTGGTAGCGGGTACCGGTGAACGGGCTCGGAATGTCGGCGAAGATGTCGGAGCCGCGATGAATGACGCGGCTGACCTTGCCATGCATCGGCAAGGGCGCCCGGACCACCTTGCCGCCGAAGGACTGGCCGATCGCCTGATGACCGAGGCAGACGCCGAGGATCGGGATCTTGCCCTTGGCGGCGCCGATCAGATCGAGGCAGATGCCGGCGCGGTCGGGGTCGCAGGGACCTGGCGAGATGATGATGCCTTGCGGCTTCAGCGCCATCGCTTCGGCCACGGCGATCTTGTCATTACGCCGCACCGCCATCTCGGCGCCAAGTTCGCCCAGATAGTGATAGAGGTTGTAGGTAAAGCTGTCGTAGTTGTCGATTAACAGAAACATTTCAAATCCCTGGGGACGCCCGCTGCAGCGCCCCGCGAATGGCATCGGCCTTGGTTATAGCAGGGCGGGGAAGGCCGGTCCAAGGCCGGCGGCGGCCATCGGACTCGGGAGCAGGTATGATAGAAGCGCGGGCGTTCCTTTAGGACAGAGACAGGCATTCGGGCATGACGGCACGCCGGCGCAACAGCCGTGGGGCAGGGAGCAAGAAACGTTCCTCGGGTCGCGGATCCACGCGTGCGTCGATCTTCCCGATCGGCCCGCGGCGGCGAGGCCGGGCGCCCAAGCCCAGTTGGCGCCGGTCGCTGCTGCGCCTCGCTGGCGCGCCGCTCTGGCTGTTGCTGGCCCTGCTGTTGGGCGCCGTGGCAGTCGGAGTCAGCCAGGGCTGGTTCACATCGCCGAAACCGCATCCCGTGGCCTCGGCGCCAGGGTCGAGCTCCTCGCCGACTGTCGTGACCACTTTCATTCCCGAGCCGTTGGCGAAGCCGCAGGTACCCCCGACCGCCGCGGTGGCACCGCCGCCGACGCCGGCGGCGCCGGTCTATGAAGAATCCTCGAGCGCACCCGCCGTGTTCGATTCAAGCAGCGAGACGACCCAGGCACCCGCGCCGATCGCCAGGCCCGCACCCGCAGACGCCGCGCCGAGCCTACCCAGCACCAGCGCCTCGGCGACCTGGCTCGCCTATGCGGTGCCGGTGCCCGATACACAAGGCCGGCCGATGATCGCCATCGTCATCGACGATGTCGGACTCGATCGCGCCAACTCGGCCCGCGCCATCGCATTGCCGGGGCCGTTGACGATCTCCTTCATGACCTATGCGGAGCATCTCGATCAGCAATCGGCGCTGGCGCGCGAGCATGGCCATGAGCTGATGCTCCATGTGCCGATGGAGCCGATGGATCAGAGCCTCGATGCGGGGCCCCAGGCGCTGCGCACCGATCTCGCGCCCGACGAGCTGAAGCGCCGGATCGATTGGGACCTGACACGGCTCTCGGGCATCGTCGGCATCAACAACCATATGGGCAGCAAGTTCAGCCGCTCGACCGAAGGCATGAGCCTGGTGATGCAGGCGCTGCGCGAGCGCGGGCTGCTGTTCCTCGACTCCCGCACCATCGCCGACAGTGTCGGCTCGAAGGAGGCCGCCGCCTATGGTGTGCCCCATGCCGACCGCGACGTCTTCCTCGACGACGACCAGAGCCCCGCCAAGATCGACGAGATGCTGGCCGAGCTCGAGCGCATCGCCCGCAAACGCGGCTATGCCGTGGGCATCGGCCATCCGCATCCGGCGACGATCGCGGCGCTGCAGCGCTGGCTGCCGACGGCCGCCCAGCGCGGCTTCGCGCTGGTGCCGATCAGCGCCATCGTGCGCCGCATGAATGGCGTGACGGGCTGACGATTAAGCGAGTTGCGCGCTACGAAGCCTTCGCCCGGCTGTTCGACCAGGTCACCGCGATGCCGCTGGCGACGATGATGGCGATGCCGAGCCAGACGATCGGATCCGGAAGGTCGCCGAAGATGATGAAACCGAACAGGATGGCCGCGACGATCTCGGTATAGCCATAGGGCGCAAGCTGAGACGCTGTTGCCATCCGGTGCGCGGCGATGATCAGGAAATGCCCTACCGTCGCGATCACGCCGATCAGCACCATCAGGGGCCAATCCGGCAGATCGGGTGTTTTCCAGACGAAGGTAAGGAGGAGGGAGAACACGACAGCGCCCAGCACCGCCGAGATGGTCGCCGTCACGAGCGCCGGGTCGTGGGACGCGAGTTTGCGCGTCACGATCAGGGCCGTGCCATAAGCGGTGCCGGAGGCGAGCGCAAAGAGTACGCCCGGCGACACGCCATGGATCGAGGGCCGGATCACCAGCGTGGCGCCGACGAAGCCGAGCAGGACCAGCAGCCATCGCTGCCAGCCGATCGCCTCGCCCATGAACAAGGACGAGATGACGAGGATGAGCAGCGGATAGACGAAGAAGACCGACATGGCGTCCGCCAGCGGGATGCGGGCGACCGCCGAAAAGAACATGAGCGCTGAAAGCGCCATCAGCCCGCCGCGAAGCAGCTGCCACAACGGACGGCTGGGCCGGAACAGAGAAAATCCGTGCCGACGAATGGCCGCTGGCAGGAGAAGGAGTGCGTAAAAGAGGTGGCGCGCCCAGACGATCTCGAGCACCGGAAGATGGCCGGACAGAAGCTTCGCGATCGCATCCATGCCCGGCAGGATCGCCAGCGCCCCGACTATGGTCAGGGCGCCCATCAGGGGCCGGTCCTCGATGGCCCGCCGGGTGGTGTCGGAGCTCGTCAATCCCCAGACCTTTGCTCGCGTGGCGACGTCTGGGCAGCATCTAGATATTGAACGATGCGCGCAATGTCGGGCGAGGGCGGTGAGGACTGAGAAAACGCCCGCTACCGGTTCCGCCCACCCGACGCGAACCGCACCGCTTCCTGCGCGGCGCGCACGAGCGCCTTGGCCTTGTTGACGCTCTCCTGGAACTCGCCGTCGGGGGAGCTGTCATAGACGATGCCGCCGCCGGCCTGGACATACATGACGCCGTCCTTCACCACGGCGGTGCGCAGCGCGATGCAGGTGTCCATCGCGCCATCGGCCGCGAAATAGCCGACCGCGCCGCCATAGAGGCCGCGGCGCTCGGGTTCCAACTCCTCGATGATCTCCATCGCCCGCACCTTCGGGGCGCCAGAGACCGTGCCGGCGGGGAAGCCCGCGATCAGGGCATCCATCGCGTCATGCTGCGGATCGATCTCGCCCTCGACGTTCGAGACAATGTGCATGACGTGCGAGTAGTACTCGATCAGATATTTCTCGGTGACCTTGACGCTGCCGATCTTGGCGACGCGGCCGACATCGTTGCGGCCCAGATCGAGCAGCATCAGATGTTCGGCGCGCTCCTTGGGGTCGCCCAGCAGGTCTTCCGCCAGCGCCTTGTCCTCGGCCGCATCGGCGCCGCGACGGCGCGTGCCGGCGATGGGGCGGATCGTGACCTTCTTGTCGCGCAGCCGCACCAGGATCTCCGGGCTCGATCCGACCACGGAGAAGCCGCCGAAATCGAGGAAGAAGAGGAAGGGCGAGGGGTTGAGACGGCGCAGCGAGCGATAGAGCGCGAAGGGCGAGAGCTTGAAGGGCAGGCTGAAACGCTGCGACAGCACCACCTGGAAGATGTCGCCGGCGAGGATGTATTCCTTCGCCTTCTGCACCATGGCATGGAACTTCGACGCGGCCATGTTCGAGCTGGGCTCGGGCAATTCGGCATGGCCGCCCGCGGCTTCGCGCTGCTGCGGGAGGTTGCGGTCGAAATGCTCGACGGCGCCGGCCAGCCGCTCGCAGGCGAGATTATAGGCGGCGCGCGCATCGAGACCGGCTTGTGGACGCACCGGCGTCACAACCGTGACGATATCCTCGACATTGTCGAACACGGCCATGATCGTCGGCCGCAGGAAGACGCCGTCCGGCAGGCCCAGCTTGTCAGGCTGGATGTCGGGCAGCTTCTCCATCAGCCGCACCATGTCGTAGCCCAGATAGCCAAAGAGGCCGGCGGCCATCGGCGGCAATCCCGCGGGCAGCTCGATTTTCGATTCCTCGATCAGCGCCCGCAGCGACGCGATCGCACCGCCGGAAACGGACTCGAAGCGGCTGGCGTCGAAGCGCGCCTGGCGATTGATCTCGGCCTTGTCGCCATGGCAGCGCCAGATCAGATCGGGCTGCAGGCCGATCAGCGAATAGCGCCCGCGGACGGCGCCGCCCTCGACGGATTCGAGCAGGAAACTGTTGGGCTTGCCGTCACAGAGCTTCAGCATCGCCGAGACCGGCGTCTCCAGATCGGCGACCAGCCGGGTCCAGACGACCGTGGGCTGGCCGGCGCGATAGCGGGCTTCGACGTCTTCCAGGCTGGGCTCGACGCGCATGGCTCAGAACATCGCGTCGACGGCGGGCTGGTTGATCGTCACGCCGATCTCGCGGCGCAGCGATTCGCCGAACTGCTGGACCACGTCGCCCTGATAGGCCGCGTCGAGCTCCTTCTGCAGCGCGTCGACGCCGGGGGAATCGGTCGCGGGATTGGCTTCGTTGATCGCCTTCAGCCGTGCGACGACATGGCCGCCCTGGACCGGCACGGTCGCGGTCTGCCCCATCTGCAGTGCAAACAGCTTGCTCACGAGATCGGGCGTCACATGCGCGTCGGCATCGTTGCCGCTGCGCGTGACCGGCTTCGAGGTCGCGACCGTTCCCTGGACCTCGGTGGCGATGGCCTGGATATCGCCGTTCAGTCCCAGCTTGCCGGCGAGCTCGCCGGCACGGGCGGCGGCGGCCTTGTCGCGTTCGGCTGCCTTCCACGCGGCCGCGACCTGCGGGCGAACCTGGTCGAGCGGACGCGTCGCCGCCGGGGTCGAGCCGTCGACCTTCACGATCACATAGCCGCCGCTCGGGTCCTCGGTGAGGCTGGAGGTTGTCCCGACGTCGGTCGCGGAGGCGAGCCCAAGCACGAGCTGATTGCCGGCGACATCCGCGACCGGCTGACCATCGGGAGCCAGGCCCTGCGCGTCCACCTGGTCGATCTTGGTGACGGGAAGCCCGAGGGTCTTGGCCGCATCATCGAGGCTCGCCCCGCCGGCCAGCGCATCATCGAGCTGGTTGGCGGTGTCGATCATCTTGTTGATGGCGAGCTCCTTGACCAGTTCCTTCTCCAGCTGGGGACGGGCCTGCTCGAAGGTCGATTTCACTTCCGGCTCGATCGTCAGCACATGGATCACATGCCATCCGAGCGGCGTCTGGACCGGGCCCGCGGTCTTGCCGGCATCGGTCGCGAAGGCCGCGTCGGTCAGGGCCTGGAGATCGGTGACGAAGCTGCTCTTCTCCAGCTTGCCCAGCGGAACCGGCGGCGCGCCCGTCAGTTCCTGCGCGACCTGCGCGAAGTCCCCGCCAGCAGCGAGCTTGGCCACGGCCTCCTGGGCCTTGCCCTGATCCGAGAACACCATCTGCTCGACGTCGCGGCGCTCGGGCTGGTCGAACTCCTTCGCGCGCTGCTGATAGGCTTCCTGGAGCTTGTCGTCCGCCACCGTCAGGCCGGCCGAGAACTGATCGGGCGTCACGCGGACCAGCAGCAGGCTGCGATATTCCGGCGCCTGGAACTGATCCTGATGGGCGTCATAGAAGGCCTTCACCTCGTCGTCGGTCGGCTCGGCCGGCTCCGGCATCGCGTTGTCGGCGACCAGGAAGGTTTCCGCGACACGCGTCTCGTTGCGGTAGCGATAAAGCCGGTCGGTCAGGAGCTTCGGCGCGACTGCCCCGGCCGAAACCGCCGACACGATCTCCTGGCGCAGCATTTCCTTGCGCTGGGCGGCGACATACTGGCCCTCGCTGTTGCGAATCTCCTGCAGGAAGGCCGCGAAGCGGCCGAGGTCGAACTCGCCGACGCTGTTCTTGAACATCGGGTCGGTCTTGATCTGGTCGCGGACCTGCACGTCACTGACGTTCAGATGGAGGCGCTGCGCATAGGTGTCATAGAGGGCGCGTACAACCAGACCCGCCATGACCCGGTCGACCAGCCCCAGCTGCTTCGCCTGCTCATTGGTAAAATTCTCTCCGAACACCTGGCGGTATTGGCGCATCTGATGGTCGAATTCGTCCTGCAGCTCGGGACTGCTGATCTTGATGCTGCCGATCGTCGCCAGATTGGGGGCCTGGACGCGCTGACGCAGCATGTCGCCAATACCCCAAATCACGAAGGAGCCCGCCAAGAAGACGAACAGGATTTTGACGACCCAGGTGGCGGCCTTGCTGCGAAGCGCGATGAGCATGAGGATGGGATCCGAAGGCGCCGAAAGGGCGCGGAAAAACGGCGGGCATCATAGGGTCGGCCCCCCGGCCCGGCAACAGGGGAAAGCCCGCCAAAAACCCAAGCGGGCAGGGCAGTGGCGCCCTGGTCCTGCCGCATGCTACCACCCGCGCCACACGCCGTTTTGAGGTCCTTGAGAGGGTAAACGATGACCGACCGCGCCGGACGCCGACCCTTGGTCGCCGGAAACTGGAAGATGAACGGGCTCAAGGCAGACGGTCTGGCGCTGACCGACGCCGTGCTGGCCGGCGTCAGGGGCGGGGCCTGGCGCTGCGAATTGCTGGTCTGCCCGCCTGCCACGCTGCTCTCTCTCGTCGGCGATCGTCTCAAGGGCTCGCCGGTGCGCCTGGGTGCCCAGGACTGCCATCACAAGCCAAGCGGTGCCCATACCGGCGATATCGCCGCGCCGATGCTGGCCGATATCGGCTGCCGTTTCGTGATCGTGGGCCATTCCGAGCGGCGCGCCGAACATGGCGAGACCGACGCGGAGGTGAAGGCCAAGGCCGAGGCGGCGATGGCCGCCACGCTCATTCCCATCGTCTGTGTCGGCGAGACCCTGGCCGTGCGCGATCGCGGCGATGCCCTGAAGGTCGTGGCGGCGCAGCTCGCCGGCTCGCTGCCGGAAGGTACCAGTGCCGACGGGCTGGTGGTGGCCTATGAGCCGGTCTGGGCGATCGGCACCGGCCGCACGCCGACCTCGGCCGATATCGGCGCCATGCATCAGGCGCTGCGCGCCGAGCTGAAACGCCATCTGGGCGGCGAATCCGATCGCATGCGGATCCTCTATGGCGGGTCGGTCAAAGGCAGCAATGCCGCCGAGATCCTGGCCATCGACGGCGTCGACGGCGCACTTGTCGGCGGCGCCAGCCTCAAGGCCGAGGAGTTTCTCGCCATCGCCAGAGCGAGCAAGTGACGGGCTGAGCGCCGAGGTCCAGTATGTCCTGGCTGGATAGTCCCGGAACCGACCAATAATACGGAGGATTTCATGGCAACGCCTCCCAAGCCACCAACCCCTCAGACGTCGACGCCCAAGCCCAAGGAAGGGTCCAAGGGCGGCAAGCCGCCGACCCCGCCAAAATCCTGAAGCCAGCTTGAGGCTCGACCCCGGGC
>NZ_JBOHKS010000299.1:0-2684 GCF_050729195.1 Hypericibacter sp. | reverse complement strand
TCTTTACCAGGAGAACCATCCACCGGATCGATCGACCGCCGCCCGTCAACCCCAGCAAGCCAAAGCCAAAAACCCCAGCCAACCAACTGGCCTTCTGCTATGCCTAACTTTCCCCGGACAGCCCTGCACAGGGTGGGAAGAGGAAAGAGACTGATCATTCCGGCAGAATCAGCCGATAAAGCACCCGCTCGCCTGTCAGGCCCTTGAGCATATGCGCACCGATCTCGGTTCGCTTGATCTCGGGCGGCAGTTTCGCGGCGGTAGCGGCGCTGACGAGGATGATCGTGTCGGCGCCGTCATCGACCCCATGGCCGGCCTGCTCGATGCGCTGCGCGGTGTTCACGGCATCGCCGATCAGCGTGTAGTTGACGCGGCCGGGGGCGCCGATATTGCCGGCAATCGCGGTGCCGGTATTGACGCCGATGCGCAGCCGCACCGGATTGAGCTGCTTGCGCCGGCGCCGGTCGTTGTCGGCCTTGATGCTGGCGCCGATGGCGAGCGCGGCCCGGCAGGCATGGAGCGCGTGATCGGGATCCTCGGCGGGCGCGCCCCAGAAGGCCATCACCGAATCGCCGATATATTTATCGACGGTGCCATGCTCGCTCTCGATCGCGGCCGCGAGCATGCCGAAATGGCGGTTGAGAAAGGCCGCCAGACGCGGCGGGCTGAGGCGCTGGCTGATGGGCGTGAACCCGACGATGTCGGTGAAGACCACGGTGAGCTCGCGTTCCACCGGTGCCAGCTCGACCGCATCGCCCATCCGCATCAGCCGCTTGACCAGCGCGCGCGGGACATAGGTGTTGAACCAGGCGAGGCCGGCCCGCATCGAGTTGAAAGCATGGACCGCGCGGTCGAGCTCGGCCAGCATGCTCCCGGGGAGGGGGTGAGCCCCCTCGAAATCCAACCGGGCAATGCGTTGGGCCGCCGCGGCCAACCGGCCGATGCCGCGTGACATGATGCGCGACAGCACGAGGGCGAACAGCAGCGTAACGCCCAGCACGACAGCGCCCGCCAGCAGCGCGTAGGTCAGGCGGTTGAGGATGGCGGTCGCGCGCGAGGCCGGGAAATAGCGACCGACCCGCCAGGCCACGTCGTCATAGCCGGTGATCAACTGATAGAGAATGACGAAGCTGCCATTGTCGACGGTGACATTGCCGCCTTGGAGGCCGCCCGAACTCAAGGCCTCGCCCAGGGGCGTGCCCTGGCCATGCTCGAAGGCGTCGAGGACCGTGTCGCCGACCTCGCCGGTCGTGGGAATGGGATGCTCGGAGGAGAGACCCCGCGCACCGCCGGCAAGCGAGGGATGGGCCAGGATCTCGCCAGGCCCGCGCAGCACGAAATCGACATTGCCGGCCTGCGGGTCGGGGACGATCGCATTGGAGAGCGCCGAGAGCGGCACGCCGGCGATGGCGAGGCCGAGATAGCGGTCGTCGCGCTTCACCGACCAGGAGGCGATGATGAAGCTCTCCCGCAAGGACGGCACATAGGTGATGCCATGCCAGTCGAGTCCGTTCTGGCTCTCGCCAAAGCGCAGCATCAGCCGAAGCTCCGGCCAGAGCCGGACGCTGCGCCGTCCTGCCTGCAGCCCCGAGAGGATGCGTCCGGCGCCGATCAGCGTCAGATCGGGCTGGATGAAGGCCACCATCCCCAGCTGCGGCGCTGCCGTGATCATGCCCTCCATCAATTGCGGCATGCGGGCGCTCTGCGGATCGAGCTCGCCGCGCTCCAAGGCGCCCGCCAGATAGCGGACGGCGTTCTCGGCGGGATCGAGCGTCGCGCGAATCGACGTCTGGCGTTCGCTTGCGGTCGAGCGTGCCGCGATCGCGATCAGGTCGTAGGTGTTGCGCCGGGCGAGGTCATAGCCGATCAGCGTCACGGTTCCCGAAGCGGCCATGGTGAGGCCGCCGAAACCCAGCATCAGCACCAGCAGAATCGACGGCCGCCAGCGCTGCCGCGCAGGCTCGCGCCCCGGCGGGGCCACGGCTACAGGCGCCGCCGGGCTTGCGATCTGCGACGGTGACGGGACGGGCGATTTTGGCGCGATCGAACTATTCGACAATCAGCTTCACACGTTGGCCCGCGACCAGGCTGTCGTTCGCCGCGAGTCCGTTGAGAACCCGGAATCTCTGTTCCTGATAATCGTCGAAGGCCATCGATTTGGCGAGGGAGGATACGCTGTCGCCGGGCTTGACGGTGACCACGCGCACCCGCAGCGGCTTGATCTGCGCCGCCTCGCTGGCCGAGAGCTTGCGGAAGCTCGCGGCCGCCTGGCGGAAGCCGGCGTCGGCCGCGCTCGCATTCTGGGTGGAGCTGAGGAAAACGAAGCGGTAGATGGTGCTGGCGTCATAGCGGATCGCCACCAGCCGCAGGAAGACCGGGCCGCTGTCGGTGTTGCCCGTGGCGGTCGCGGTCGCCGCCTCCATGCCGTTGATGGTCATGCCCTCGAGGTTCTGCAGCCGGATCTTCGCCGCCCAGACATTGGCGATGTAGTCGCTCATGCTGCCGGCGTTCGCGAGGCGACCGCCATCGAAGATCATGGCGGTGCTGTTGGGCCCCTTCCCCTGCACCGCGTCGCTGCTGTTGGCGAGCTGGAAGCCCTGGGGCGCGGTGAAGGCCAGGCGCAGATCCGCATGCGAGAACTCCCGGCCATGGATGACGCCTTCCTTCGGGTCGTCGCCATAGAG
>NZ_JBOHKS010000298.1:0-14460 GCF_050729195.1 Hypericibacter sp. | reverse complement strand
ACCCGGGGGTGCATCGGCGCGGTCGCGTTATAGTCCATGTAGATCTGGCGGGTCATCGATGGGCCTGGTCTTCTCGCGTTGGCTAAGTAAGGTCCTGGCCGTCGCGGCCGTTACTGCGCCGCGGCGGGATGAGGCGTCGGCGGAGCCGATCCGACCGGTGGCTCGGAGGCGCCATTGCTGGCCCCTGGCGTCGCCGCCTGCTCGTGATGGATCACATGGCTGGTGCCGAGGACACGGCGGTTGCAGACATCCTCCAGCGACACCGAGCTCAGATAGAGATGGATCTGGTTGCCGAGCTCTTCCCACAGATCATGGGTCAGGCAGCGGCTCTTGTTGGTGCGACAGCCGGTCGGCGAGCCGGGGGTACAGCGCGTCGCCCGGATCGGCTCGTCCACCGCCAGGATCGCATCGGAGATGCGGGTCTCGGCCGAGCTGCGGGCCAGCAGATAACCGCCGCCCGGTCCGCGCACGCTCTTGACCAGTCCGCCGCGCCGCAGCTTGGCGAACAGCTGCTCGAGATAGGAGAGCGAAATCTCCTGTCGCTCCGCGATGTCGGCCAGGGCAACGGGGCGGCCCTGGCTATGGCTTGCCAGGTCGACCAGCGCCATCACGGCATAACGGCCTTTTGTGCTGAGCTTCACGATCTCTCTCCTTATCTAACTTTCCACGCGACGGCGCAGCGGCTGAATCTCGGCGCCGCCTTCGGTCGCGGGATTGTTTCGGTCCATGCCCGGCAACGTCATGGGAGCGACGACATCGCGCTGCTCCTCATGCTTCTCCAACTCTTCGACCCGCGCCTTGAGCGCGGTCACCTGTTCCATCAGACCTTCGACCGCCCGGGCCACGGGGTCGGGGTGATCGCCGGTGGGCGTGCCATAGGCCATGAAATCGGAACTGGCATTGCGCGTGACCGGACGGGCCGGGATGCCGACCACGGCCACGCCGGGTGGGACATCCTTGACCACGACGGCATTGGCGCCGACGCGGGCCTGCTCGCCGACGATGATCGGCCCCAGCACCTGCGCGCCGGAACCGATGATGGCGCCGTTGCGGATCGTCGGATGGCGCTTGCGATTGACCTGCGCCGCCGAATTGACCGAGGGCGAAACGCCGCCCAGGGTCACGCCGTGATACATGGTGACGTCGTCACCGATCTCGGCGGTCTCGCCCACGACGGTTCCCATGCCATGGTCGATGAAGAGGCGGCGTCCAACGGTCGCACCGGGGTGGATCTCGATTCCGGTCAGGAAACGACCCATTTGTGACACGGCCCGGCCGAGGAACCGCCACCCCCGAATCCAGACCCCATGGGCCACCCTGTGAAACATCACGGCATGGAAGCCGGGATAGGTCAGAGCCACCTCAATCCGGGTCCGGGCCGCCGGGTCGCGCGCGATGATACTGTCGAGTTCGTCCTTAACTATTTGGAACACCGACATATTCCCTTTATTCTTGAAAGTCGCGCGCGGCGTCATGGTATGATCACGGCCGGTCAGCCGGTGCAGATCCCTTCGGCGCCGCAGCATTCTGCGCTGTTGGATATAGGATGACCAAGTAGTTCAGTCAAGTATAGAAAGTAGGCTGGCTGAAGCGCTTGCCTGGCATAGCCGAGTGAAACCATAGGTTTTTAGATCGCTCAAAACCGTGCCGCCAAGGGCGGTGCGGGTTTAGGAAGTTGTGACATGCCTGAAGTGATCATGAATGGCCCGGAGGGGCGCCTCGAGGGGCGCTACCAGCCCGGCAAGGGCAGCGATGCACCCATCGCCCTCATGCTGCATCCCCACCCGCAGCATGGCGGGACGATGAACAACAAGCTCGTCTACACCCTCTATCAGGTGTTCGCGCAGCGTGGGTTCGCCGTCCTGCGGTTCAATTTTCGCGGCGTCGGCCGCTCGCAAGGGTCGTTCGACCGCGGCGAGGGCGAGCTCAGCGATGCCGCCTCGGCGCTCGACTGGCTGCAGTCGGTGAATCCGAACGCGCGGGCCTGCTGGATCGCGGGCTATTCCTTCGGCGCCTGGATCGGCATGCAGCTGCTGATGCGCCGCCCGGAAATCACCGGCTTCATTTCGGTGGCCCCGCCGGCCAACATCTATGATTTCGGCTTCCTCGCCCCCTGCCCCTCCTCGGGTCTGATGATCCATGGCGACAAGGACGAGTTGGTGCCGCATGAGTCCGTGGCGAAGCTGGTGCAGAAGCTCTCGAACCAGCGCGACATCCAGATCGACTACAAGCTGATCAAGGGTGCCACGCACTTCTTCCAGGATCATCTGGATCAGGTTTCCGATCGCGTCGACGATTATCTCGAGGCGCTCTATCCGACCGCCAAACCCAAGGCCAAGAGCCGCGCCGGCGCGCGCTGAGCGCGGGCTCGCGTTTCCTCCTGTATGAGAAAGGGCTCGCCGAAAGGCGGGCCCTTTTTGTTGGCGAGGATCCTAGGGGTGACGGTCCAGGCGGCCGCCGGTCATCGGCCGCGGCACGCCCGTGGTCGAGGGCAGGCTCAAGGGCAGGCCTTTGAGCGACCGGACCGCCAGATAGGCGAAGGCCTGCGCTTCCAGATGATCGCCATCCCAGCCCACCGTCTCGACCGCATCGACGGGGACGCCCAGGCGATGGCGCAACGCCTCCATCACCACGGGATTGTGGCGGCCGCCGCCGGTGACGATCCAGCGGTTGATGGGTGCTGGAAACAGGTCCTGGCCCCGCGCCACCGCTTCGACGGTGAAGGCCACCAAGGTGGCGGCGCCGTCGCCGGGCGAAAGCGGCGCCAGAGCCGCGCGCGCGGTCGCGTTGAAATGCTCACGGTCGAGCGACTTCGGCGCCGGGCGGCCGAAATAGGGATTGGCCATCAGGGTCGCCAACACCGCGCGATCGACCTTGCCCCGGCGGGCGAGCGCGCCGTTGTGATCGAAATGCTGGCCCGTCGTCTTGAAGGCCCAGTCGTCGAGCAGGCCGTTGCCGGGCCCGGTATCGAAGGCCAGCAGATAGGCCTCGCCATTTTGATCTTCACCGATCCAGGTGGCGTTGCCGACGCCGCCCAGATTGAGCACGCCCAAGGGACGCGGCAGTGCCGCCGCGAGTGCCCAGTGGAACAACGGCGCGAAAGGCGCGCCCTCGCCGCCGGCGGCGACATCGTCGCTGCGGAAATCCGAGACCACATCGATGCCGGTGTCGCGCGCGAGCCGCGCACCGTCGCCGACCTGCAGCGTGTAGCGGCGCTCCGGCGCATGAAGGATGGTCTGGCCGTGGAAGCCCGCGACCCGCACCTTGTCGGGCGAAAGACCCGTCTCGCGCAGCAGCGCCTGGATCGCCTCGGCATGACGGTCGGTGAGCTCGGCCGCGATGGCCTCGCCTTTCGCCGGGTCGCCCAGGGCGCCGCGCAGCCGCGTGCGGAAAGCGTCGGGATAGGGCTGGGTCAGCGCCGCCAGCGGACGGACCTGACGATGCCCGTCGGTTTCGATCAGGGCGGCACCGACGCCATCGCAGGAGGTGCCGCTCATGAGGCCAAGGGCCAGAAGGGTGGTGTCTGGAGACATGCGCGGACGACTTTACGCGGGGCCTGGTTAAGAGATCGCAGCCGGGCCGCCAGGAATTGTCGGTCCGGGGCAATCTGTGTTACATGGGCGCCCCACGCTGACAAGCCCCGGCGCCCTGACGGGCCAGGGCTTTTCCGCTCCTTGCTACGGACCCGACCATGGCCGAGCCCAAATCCGATTTCCTACGCGAAGCGATCGCGCGCGGATTCATGCATCAATGCACGGATCTCGACGCGCTGGACGCGCTGGCATCCAAGGGCCGCCTCACCGCCTATATCGGCTTCGACCTGACCGCCTCGAGCCTCCATGTCGGCAGCCTGGTCAGCATCATGCTGCTGCGGCTGATGCAGCGCACCGGCCACAAGCCGATCGTGCTGATGGGCGGCGGAACGACCAAGGTCGGCGACCCGTCCTTCCGCACCGAGGTCCGCCCGATGCTGAGCGGGGCAGAGATCGCCGCCAACAAGGCCAGTATCCGGCGCTGCTTCGACAGCTTCCTGCGCTTCGGGCAGGGACCGACCGATGCGGTCATGGTCGACAATGCCGACTGGCTCGACAATCTCAACTACATGTCGTTCCTGCGCGACTATGGCCGCTTCTTCTCGGTCAATCGCATGCTGAGCTTCGATTCCGTGAAGCTCCGGCTCGAGCGCGAGCAGCCGCTCTCCTTCATCGAGTTCAACTACATGGTGCTCCAGGCCTATGACTTCCTGGAGCTGTCGCGCCGCCATGACTGCCGGCTGCAGATGGGCGGCTCGGATCAGTGGGGCAACATCGTCAATGGCGTCGAGCTGGGCCGGCGCGCCGACGATCGCGAGCTGTTCGGCCTGACCACGCCGCTGATCACCACATCCTCCGGCGCCAAGATGGGCAAGACCGCGTCGGGTGCCGTCTGGCTCAATGAGGACCGTCTCGGCGCCTATGACTATTGGCAATATTGGCGCAACACCGAGGACGCCGATGTCGGCCGCTTCCTGAGGCTCTTCACTGACCTGCCGCTGGCCGAGATCGCCAAGCTCGAGGCGCTCCGGGGCGCCGAGATCAACCAGGCGAAGATCGTGCTCGCGACCGAGGCGACGGCGCTGGCCCACAGCCGCGCGGCCGCGGAAGCGGCCGCCGAGACGGCCCGGCGCACCTTCGAGCAGGGCGGCGTGGGCGACGAGCTGCCGGTCATCGACGTGGCGCGCGGCGAGCTCGAGCAGGGCATCGCCGCCTTCGATCTCTTCCGCCGCGCCGGCCTCGCCGCCTCCAACGGCGAAGCGCGCCGCCTGATCAAGGGCAGCGGCGGGCGGCTCAACGACGCCGCCATCGCCGATGAGAACCATCGCATCACGATCAAGGACCTGACCGGCGACGGCTATATCAAGCTCTCGGCCGGCAAGAAGCGCCACGCGCTGGTGCGGCCGAGCTGACCTTTACCGGTTCTGCTCGCCCAGCGGCTGCTCCGGCATGGCTGTCGCTGGCGGGGCCTGGCCGTTGCTGTCGAAGATGTCGAAGAGACCGCGCAGGAATCCCGGCGCCAGCGCCGCGAGCGGATTGATCGAGAAGTCGGGCTTCGAGAGCTTGCCGCTGGCCGTGTAGGTCGCCGCGAACAATCCCTTTCCCTTGCCGCCCTGGAGCAGATCGCCGATCACGGGGATGTTGCTGAGGAAGCTGTTGATCGCATAGGCCGGCACGATGGTGCCCTTGATGTCGATCTTGTCCAGGGACTGGTCGAAATAACCGGTCGCGGTCATGCCGAGGGACGGGCCATGGGCGCGCGCCAAAGGCACATCGACGCGGCCTTCGGTCTTGGTGAAGTCCGCCACGAAGCGATCGAACTGGAAGCCCTCGCCGCTCATCTCGTCGATGAAGCCGGTGAGCGAGAACAGCCGCACCAGGCCCGACTGGTTGATCAGCCGGAAATCCTGGATCTCGGCCCGCCCGGTGAGCGGACGCTTCGGCACGGAATCGGTGGAATCGCCATAGACATTCAGCGTGCCGCCCTTCACGTCGTCGAAGATGTCGAGCACGCGCAGGGCGGATCCCGCATCGTTCGACTTGATCGCGAGATGATGCCTGCCGCCCTCGACCGGCAGATAGGTCATCGTCAGCGGTGCGCCTCCCGGCAGAATGCCGTCGATCTCGATCTGCCGCCAATATTCCGTCTCATGCTCCAGCAGCACATGGACGTTCTCGACCTGCCGCCCCGGCGCCAACATCACGACATCGAGCTTGTCGGCCGTGATCTTGAAGGGGCTGGTCGGGTTCGTCATGGATGTATTCGCCGCTTCCTCGGGCTTGAGCGTAATCTTGCCGGTCAGCAACGGCTCGACGTCCAAGACCCCGCCTGAGACCACAACCTCCGGGCGCCCCTCCACAAAAGCAAACTTGACGCCGGTCAAATTGGTCTTGCCCAACGACACGCGATCGAACGCCATCTGACCGACGCCGAAGGAATCGGTCAGGCTGCCATGGCCGCTGGCGGCAAGATCGGGCGCGCTGACCGAGAAATTCTTCATCACCGGCGCCTGGCCTTTCGGCAGAAGCAGCAGGGCTTCTGCCTGGCCCGCGGTGCCGGCGGCTTTGCTCCAGGCGAGGGAATCGAAAGACAGGGTTGTGGGAGTCAGATCGATCTTGGCCGACACTTCGGCGGAATCGTCGTCGAAGGTCGTATAGATGACGTCGAAGGCCGTCGGGCCGGTGACGTAGGGGCTGAGATCGGCCCCGAGCGCCTTGCGCTCATCCTCCTGCGCCGTGCCCTGCATCCGGATCTTGGTATCGAAATCGGCAGGGACGAAATTCTGATTCCAGGTTATGCCGGCCGGGACGCCGGCGAAACGGCCGGTACCCTCGATCTCCATCGCCTTGCGGGTCAGCTTCAGTTGCAGATTGCCGTCCTCGAGATCCTTGCCGAACATCACATGCTTGATGCCGGCACCGATGAGGTTGGCCTCGGCGCTGAGATCGACCTGTTCGAAGACCAGATCCTTGTCGGCGGGGAAGATCACCTTGAGATGGGTGTTGACCTGACCCGCTGCGGTTTTGGGATCGATCCCCAGGCGCTTCATATAACCCAGCCGCGGATGATCGAGCAGGCCCAGCGCGTCGGTCATGGCGGCGTGCAGATTGCCATCCACCGTGATCGTCTGTACGTCTTTGTTGAAATCGACGATGTCGAGACGGCCGTTATCGATCTGAATGCCGCCGACATGCCCCGCGCTGAAGATCCCAGTGAAACTGGTGGCCGTGAAGCTGCCGGTCGCGGCCGCGTCGGTGATCGGCGGCATCGGTTTCAGGTAATGGATGGTCAGGCCCTTCCCGGCGAGAGTGCCGCCGACCTTGTCCAGGGCGATCGCGTCGGGATCGCCACCCAGCAGGCGCAGCCTCAGTGTGGCGCTCACATTGCTGACGTCGCCGGTATCGATGTTGGCGAAAATCCATTTGCGCGGCTTGGGTGCCGTATCCTTGGGCCAGTAGCGGCCGAGATCCGGCACGGCGATGCCATCGGCCTTGAGGTCGGCCGCGACATGGATCGCGCCGGTGCGCGACTGCGTATAGGTGGTGAGGCCCGAGACCGAGCCTTTCACCGTGATGCTGGGGCCCGGCTTCGATGTTGTGCCCAAGTCGAGCTGGGCCTGGTCGATCACCAGCCGGTCGAGTCCGGCATCGAGCTTGCCGGCGACCGCGATCTTCCGGATCGGCAAGGGGTCCGGCAGTTGGTCTGGCAATGTCAGGCTGCCGGGCCCGCCGCCCATATCGAAATCGATGCGCTCGAGCTGTCCGTCGAGGTTGAATTCGGTGCCGACCCGGCCGTCCAGGGTGAAATCGGCGCCCTGCAGTGCTATCAATTCCGGGCGCAGCAATCCGAGGCTGGCGACATCGACACCGGAGAACCGCGCATCGATCGAGACCGACTGAACGCCGGAGTCGTAGACTAGATCGCCTTCGAACTGCGCCGGGCGCCCGAGCTCCTGGACCTGGAACTGCAGATGGCCGGAGAGACCGTCGGGATGGCGCTCGAAGGTGAAACTGGCCGTCGGCGCATGCCAGACCAGGCCGCTGCGCCGATCGACCAGCACCACCTTGGCATCGACGATGCTGATGCGGCGCAGATAGCCGGTCGGCTTGCTGTAGTCCGGCGCCGCCATGAACGCGGCCAGCGCTTCGGGGATGACCGGCGCCTCGCCGGCCGGTGCCTCGGTCGTGTCGGTGGAGGTGTCGGCGGTCTCGTCCGACGACATGTCGAAGACGCGGCCGAAGCGGAAATGACCGTCCTGATCGCGCAGCAGCGTGACCTGCGCGTCGAGCACCTCGATCGAGGTCGGCGCGATGATCCCATGCAGCAGGGCCTCGACGCTGAGGGTGAGCGAGAGCTCCGGCAGGACGGCCAGCTCGCGGCCGCGATTATTGAGGATATGGACGCCGCGGACCCTGAGATCGATGGTCCGGCCCCAGCCCGCCCAGGTGATGAGCGTATCGTCGATGGCGACATTCATCGAGCGCTCAGGCAGCGTCAGCGCCTGTTCGACGTAGGGCGTCAGGAAAGAAAGGCGCAGCGGCTCGGGCTGGGACAAGCGCCAAGCGCCGATCGCGCCGACGAGAACGATGCCGGCAACGACCGCGGCCAATATTTCCAGAAGAATTCGCGCGGAATGACGGACCACGATGCGATTGGCGACGTGCGCTTGACCCCTGGGGCTGAATTCCCGCAGTCTGCGGGAAAGAACCGTTCGGCGCCATGCCTCTTTCTGCCCTTCCCCTCGATGTCGCGGCTTTGCCCCGCATTCATGACCAGCCGCGCGCCGACCAGGGCGTCGAGCGGTGGCTGGAGATGGCGCGTGGCCTGACCGATCCCGAGCTGAAGGGCTTTGCGGTCGATCTGGCGGCGGATCAAGGTGGCCGGACCCTTTTGGGTGGTCTCTTCCTCCATAGCCCGTTCCTCAGCGAGCTTGCTTTGGCCGAGCCGCAGGTCATTCGTGGCATTTTGGTGGAGGGCCCCGATCGGGTTCTTGACAGATTGCTGACAGAACTGGAGCGCGAAGCGGGACCGGAGGAGGACACCAGCCGCTGCATGCGGGCCCTGCGCGTGGCCCGCCGGCGCGTGGCGCTCCTGGTCGCCGTGGCGGACCTGACGCGGGCCTGGGTGCTCGAGACCGTGACCGCGGCCCTCAGCCGCTTCGCCGACACCGCGATCAACCTGGCCGCCCGCCATCTGTTGCGCCGCGCCGCCCTGCAGGGCGATCTGATCCTGCCCGACCCCGCACTGCCGGAGCATCGCTCGGGACTGGTGGTGCTGGGCATGGGCAAGCTCGGCGCCCACGAGCTCAATTATTCGAGCGACATCGACCTGATCGTGCTGTTCGACCGCGAGCGCATCGATTATCGCGGCCGGCGCTCGATCCAGGACTGTTTCGTGCGAATCGCCCGCGATCTGGTGCGCATGCTCCAGGAACGCACCGAGGTCGGCTATGTCTTCCGCACCGATCTGCGGCTGCGGCCCGATCCGGGCTCGACGCCGCTGGCGCTCTCCGTCGTGGCGGCCGAGACCTATTACGAGGGCATGGGGCAGAACTGGGAACGCGCCGCCATGATCAAGGCGCGCGCGGTCGCCGGCGACATCGAGGCCGGGCAGAATTTCCTCAAGGCGCTGCGGCCCTTCATCTGGCGCAAGCATCTCGACTTCGCCGCTATCCAGGACATCCATTCGATCAAGCGCCAGATCCACGCGGTCAAGGGCTTCCGCGACATGGAGGTCGGCGGTCACAACATCAAGCTCGGCCGCGGCGGCATCCGCGAGGTCGAGTTCTTCGCCCAGACCCAGCAGTTGATCTGGGGCGGGCGCGACGCCGAGCTGCGCTCGCCCGCGACCTGTCCGACGATCCGAGCACTGGTGGCGGCCGGCCGGGTCAAGCCCGAGGTCGCCGACGCGATGATCGATGCCTATCGCTACTTGCGCGAGGTCGAGCATCGCCTGCAGATGATCGACGACCGCCAGACCCAGACCCTGCCGCAGGAAGGCCCGGAGCTCGAAGGTTTCGCGGCTTTCCTGGGCGAGCCCTCGCTCGACGCGTTCCGCCAGCAGCTCCTCCATCGTCTGGGCGAGGTCGAGGACCATTATGCCGAGCTGTTCGAGGAGGCACCCTCGCTGGCGGGACCCGGCAATCTCGTCTTCACCGGCTCGAAGAACGATCCCGGCACCGTGCGCACGCTGGGCGAGATGGGCTATGCCGATGGCGCGTCGATCGCCACCGTCATCCGCGCCTGGCATACCGGCCGCTATCGCGCCACCCGCAGCACCCGCGCGCGCGAGCTATTGACCGAGCTGATGCCGGCCTTGTTGACGGCGCTCGCCCACACGCCCCAACCCGATGCGGCCTTCACCCGCTTCGACGCCTTCCTGTCGGGGCTCCCTGCCGGCGTGCAGCTGTTCTCCCTGCTCCATGCCAATCCCGAGCTGCTGAAGCTGATCGCGGAGATCATGGGCGGCGCGCCTTTGCTGGCCGAGCGGCTGGGCCAACGACCGGCCCTGCTCGATGCGGTGCTGACGCGCGACTTCTTCAAGCCACCCCCGCCCAAGACGGATCTCGCCGCCGAGCTCCATCATGCGCTGGAGCAAGGCAACGACTTCCAGGACCGGCTGGACATCGCGCGGCGCTGGGCCAAGGACCGCCAGTTCCAGGCGGGCCTTCTCGTGCTGCGCCACCATCTCGATGGCGGCCCCGCCGGCGAGACCTTGAGCGACATCGCCGAGGTCGCCGTCGACGGCCTCACCCCCCATGTCGAGGCCGAGTTCGAGCATCAGCATGGCAAGCTGCCGGGCCGCGGCCTCGCGACCGTGGCGCTGGGCAAGCTCGGCGGGCGCGAGATGTCGGTTACTTCCGATCTCGACCTCGTCTTCATCTACGACCTGCCGGCCGATCAGGAAGCGAACCCGCCCCAGTCCGACGGGCCGAAACCGCTGGCGCCGATCCACTATTATGCGCGCCTGGCGCAGCGCCATATCGCGGCGCTCAACGCGCCGACCTCGGAAGGCAAGCTGTTCGAGGTCGATATGCGGCTCAGGCCCTCGGGCAATTCGGGCCCGATCGCGTCGAACCTGGACGGTTTCCTGCGCTATCAGAGTGTCGATGCCTGGACCTGGGAGCATATGGCGCTGACGCGCGCGCGCGTGATCCTGGGCGAACCCAGTTTCGTCGCCGAGATCGAGGCCAGCCTGCGCCAGCTGCTGTCACGGCCGCGCGACATCGAGAAGCTCCACGCCGACATCGCCGATATGCGCCGGCGCGTCGCCCAGCAATTCCCGACGGACCGCGAATGGGACATTAAATATCGCCGCGGCGGGCTCGTCGATATCGAGTTCCTGGCCCAGTATCTCCAGCTTCGCCATGCGGCCGAGCATCCCGACGTGATCCACGCCAATACCAGCGCAGCACTGGCAGCACTGGCGCATGCGGGCGTTCTGCCGGCTGGGGATGCCGCGACCCTCATCGATACCCTGGCGCTCTGGCGCCGGCTCCAGGGATTTCTGCGCCTCACGATCGGCCAAGACTTCGACGAGGCGGCCCTGCCCGAAGGCATCAAACGCGCGATCGCCGCGGCCGGCAGAGCCGCCGACTTCGCCACCCTCAAGGCCTACATGGCCGAGACCGGCGAAGCGGCCGCCGTGATCCATGAGAGATTCCTGGGCCGGGCTTAAAGGCCCCGCCCGCGACAGATCGGTCCTTGCCTCGGCCGGCAGCGCAGGCGATCTTGGGTGGGCGATCTCTTTCCTAACCCATTGAGAGAGCGGCAGGTCTGGGCGGGTGAAACATTAACCCGTTCCCGCTACCCTGAGCGGCCGGCACCCGGCTTGGCATCTTCGACAGGCCCCCAAGGAGAGCCTCACAGCCCGTGAGTCAGGACGACAAGCAGCGGCCGCCTTTCCACTATGTGGGCGATATCGGCAGCCTGGACTGGAAGGTCCCGGGCGAGGTCGAGACAGCGCTCGATTGGGCCTATGACGGGGGCCGCGGCGACTTGCTCGGCCTCTATGAGAAGGGCAAGCGCCAGCAATGGAATGCGTCCGAGCGCATCGACTGGCGCCAGGATCTCCATCCCGACAATCCGATGCAGATCGGCGATCACACCGTGCCGATCTTCGGCTCGCCGGTCTGGGAGAAGCTCGATCAGAAGAAGAAGGTCGAGCTGCGTTGGCATCTGCAGTCCTGGCAGATCTCGCAGTTCCTGCATGGCGAGCAGGGCGCGCTCGTCTGCGCCTCCAAGGTCGTGCAGCTCGTCCCCTATCTCGACGCCAAGCTCTATGCGGCGACCCAGGTGTTCGATGAGGCGCGCCATGTCGAGGTCTATGGCCGGCTGCTGCGCGAAAAATTCGCCATGGCCTATCCGATCACGGCGCCCCTGAAGTCGCTGCTCGAGAATGTGTTCCGCGACCCACGCTGGGACTTCACCTATCTGGGCATGCAGGTCCTGATCGAAGGGCTGGCGCTCGCCGCCTTCCAGCGCATCCGCAACCAGTCCTTCAACAAGCTCGCCGCGACCATCAACGCCTATGTGATGCAGGACGAGGCCCGCCATGTCGCCTTCGGACGGCTGGCGCTCAAGGAATATTACCCGCAGCTCTCCGAGGCCGAGCGCGCCGAGCGCGAGGAGTTCCTGGTCGAAGCCTGCTGGCTGATGCGCGAGCGCCTCGCGCCCGACACGGTGTGGGACGCGGTCGGCCTGCCCAAGAAGCTCTGCATGGAGATTGCCGAACAATCGCAGCTGATGCGGGAGTTCCGCGCCGTGCTGTTCCGGCGCGTCGTGCCGACGATCAAATATATCGGCCTTTGGGGTCCCAGGATCCAGGCGGCCTTCGACAAGATGGGCGTGCTCGCCTATGCCGACCTCGATGTCGACAAGATGCTGGCCGAGGACGAGTATGTCGGCCGCAACTTCATCCAGCTGCGTTTCCAGCCGGGCGGTGCCTTGAACAAGGCCGGCACGAAGCGGCCCCCCGGACCGGTCCAGGGCACCGACAGCCTGCCGGAAAACCCGCCACCGCCTGCAGGCCAGCCTCCGTCGCGCTGACCGCCACCCTTGTTCGGGCCTCCTCTCCTCCTCTGAAATCTCCACTTCCGGCCGGGGCTTGTCGTTCCCCAGCCTCCGGTTGCGGCCAAAAATCGGGCGCCAGCCCCCGCCGGTTGACTTTGTCCGTCCGACGGCACAAATGACCGGAGCTTTGGAGACAATTCGAGAGCGGAACCGCGAGGGGGATCGACGATGGCGAAGAAGCCAGCGGAACTCAAAGAAGGCGACAAGGCCCCGGACTTCACCATTCCCGGCGATGACGGCAGCGACATCTCGATGTCGAAGCTCAAGGGCAAACCGGTCGTGCTCTATTTCTATCCGAAGGACGACACCCCGGGCTGCACCGCCGAGGCCTGCTCCTTCCGCGACAATCTCCCCAAGTTCGGCAAGATCGAGGCCGAGGTGATCGGCATCTCGCGCGACAGCGTCGCCAGCCATCAGAAGTTCAAGAAGAAGCACGATCTGAACTTCAGGCTCGGCTCCGACGATTGCGGCGACGTCACCGAAGCCTATGGTGTCTGGGTCGAGAAGAGCATGTATGGCCGCAAATATATGGGCATCGAGCGCGCCACCTTCCTGATCGACGCCAAGGGCGTGATCCGCAAGATATGGCGCAAGGTGAAGGTGCCCGGCCATTCGGAAGAGGTGCTCAAGGCGCTGAAGGAATTGAAGGCGGGATAAGGCGCTAACTTCTTCTCTTATCCCCTCCCCCCTTGCGGGGTAGGGCTAGGGAGGGGGTAGCGCCGACATTCGAAATGACCCCAATTCCAAAACCACTGCCGATATCGAGGGTTCCCCCTCCCTCACCCTCCCCCACGAGGACATTCTTCACTGCTTCTTCCCTCGCCGCGCTCGCCGTCGCCGCACTCACTACCGCCGATCCCGCCGCCAAGGCTGCCGCGGCGCGTGCCATGGCTGCGGCCTGGCGCGAGGGCGCGTTGCAAGTCGGCGTCGCGGCCCCGCCCGATCGTCCCGCGCGACCGGTGCGCCCCGAACTGCGCCGCCCGGGCGACATGCCCAAGCGGCGCGGGGCCGGGAGCCCCGAGAACCGGATCGCCCTCCTCCACGCTCTCGCTCACATCGAGCTCAATGCGATCGATCTCGCCTGCGATATTCTCGCGCGCTTCCCGGAAGCCGACATGCCGCGAGAGTTCCATGACGACTGGGTCTCGGTAGCCGACGAGGAAGCGAAGCATTTCGGCATGCTCTCCGCTCGCCTCGCAGAGCTCGGCGGCGCCTATGGCGACCTGCCCGCCCATGACGGACTCTGGCAGGCGGCAGAGGAAACCGCGGGCGATCTTCTCGCACGCCTCGCCATCGTGCCGCTGGTGCTCGAAGCACGCGGGCTCGACGTCACGCCCAAGATGATCGGCGATCTGAAGCGCGCCGGCGACGAGACGAGCGCCGCGGTCCTGGGCGTGATCTATGAAGAGGAGATCGGCCATGTCGGCATCGGCCGGCGCTGGTTCCTCTTCGAATGCGAGCGCCGCGCGCTCGACCCGGCGCAAGCCTGGGGCACGCTGGTGCGCAAACATTTCCGTGGAGTCTTGAAGCCGCCCTTCAACGACGAAGCCCGCATCGCGGCCGGCCTGGTGCCGGCCGAGTATGCGGCCCTGGCGGAATCCGTCTAGTTAGCTGCGCAGTTCCAAGGGATAGCGCGTCTGCTGCAGGCTGGGGCGTGGCTCCATCAGCGTCCACCAGCGCGCGATCTTGGGCGCCTGCGAGAGAAGCTGCTGGCCTTCGGGCGCCAGGCGGAAATAGGCGATGATCGTGGCCAGATGCAGGTCCGCCAGCGTGAGCTGCGCACCCAGCAGATAGGGACCCGTCATCAGGTCGGAAAGCGCGGCCAGAACTGTCTGCGCCTTGGGGATCGTCGCGG
>NZ_JBOHKS010000297.1:0-3953 GCF_050729195.1 Hypericibacter sp. | reverse complement strand
CTTCTGGACATGGGGAGAAACATGGCCGAACTCGACGCCGCCCTGGAGCGGCTCCGGACGCTGGCCGAGGGCGGTCTCGATCAGGCGACGGCAATGCCGCCGGCGATCTATCGGAGCGCCGAGTTCCATGAGCTCGAGAAGAAAGAGATCTTCGCCCGCGAATGGCTCTGCGTCGGCTTGGCCGCGGACGTGCCGGCCGCAGGCCATTATCTGAGCTTCTCGATAAACGACCAGCCGGTCTTCGTGGTGCGCGGGCGCGACGGCGTGATCCGCGGCTTCTCCAATGTCTGCCTGCACCGGATGATGCGGCTGGTCGAGGGCCAGGGCAGCTGCCAGCGGCTGGTCTGCCCCTATCATGCCTGGACCTACGATCTCGACGGGCGGCTGCTGGGTGCGCCGCACATGAAGCAGACACCCGGCTTCGAGCCCCGCAGCCATCATTTGCCCGCGATCCGGGCCGAGGTCTGGCAAGGCTGGGTCTATGTCACGCTCAACGAGCAGGCCCCACCGGTCAGCGAGCTGCTGACAACGCTGGCGCCCATGGTCGCCCCTTACGAGATGCAGAATTACATCTCGGTGGCGCTGCAGGACCATGTCTGGAACACGAACTGGAAGCTGCTGACCGAGAATTTCATGGAGGGCTATCACCTTCCCGTGGCCCATCGCGCGACAGTCGGGGCCTGGATGCCGATCGAGGACACGCGCTTCCCGACCGAGCCCAACGACCACTTCACGGTCCAGACTTTCACCAAGGACGAGACCGCCCGTTATGGCCGCGCGCATCCCTCGAACACGCGCCTCGAAGGCCATCACCGCTACACGACGGTCATGCCCTCGGTCTTTCCGGCGCATATGTATGTGCTGGCGCCCGACCATCTCTGGTACCTGTCGCTCCGGCCCAAATCGCTGGGCGAGGTTCATGTCCGCTTCGGCGTGGCGCTGGCGCCCGAGGTCGTCGCCAACATGCCGGACCTCGAGAAGGAAAAGGCCGAGCTGCTGGATTTCTTCGACAAGGTGAATGCCGAGGACCGCTTCGTGGTGGAAGGTCTCTATCAGGGCGTACAGGCACCGCTCGCCAAGCCGGGACGGCTCAGCTGGCTCGAGCGCGAGATCCACGATTTCACCTGCTATCTGGCGGCCCGGCTCGCCGGCTGGCGGCGGAGCGAGTCACTTTCTCAGCGCAAGCGCGCCGTTTCCTGACGCCTCAGGGACCGCGATAGCCGAAGCTGACGATGCGGTAGCGCATCAGGATATACATCACCGCGAAGATGAAGAAGACGGCGCCGTTGACCAGCGTCGCCAGCGCGAACAATTCCGGTCCCAATCCGAATCGAAGCGAGCCCCAAGCCACTGCCGGCAAGGTCGGGATGGCGCCGAGGTTGTAGAACGAGATCTCGAGATTGTTGAAGGCGAGGATGAAGCTGATGAGGAAGGCCCCGAAGAGCGAGGGCCAGATCGTCGGCAGGGTGATCTCGATGAAGCTGCGGAACGGCCCCGCGCCGAATACCATCGCCGCATCGTCCATGTTCCAGTCATAGCGCACGAGCTGTGCCAGGATGATGAGGAAGGCGAAGGACGTCCCGGGCACGGCGTTGGCGGCCATGGCGGAATAGAGATTGCCCGGCAGCCCCAGCACCCGCGCATTGAAGGCGAGCGTCGAGATCCCGATCAGGAGCTCGGCCACGAACAGGGGTGCCAAGAACATGAACATGGCGAAGCCCCGCCAGCGTGAGCGGTAGCGCAGGATGCCGATGGCGCCGGCGGCGGCCAGCACGGTCGAGAGCGTGGCGCTGCCCAGCGCGAGCGTGATGCTGTTGGCGAGCGCGTCGCCATAGAGGGAGCTGGCGAAGAGGTCGCTGTAGGACTGCGCCGAGAAATGCGGTGGGAAGGGCCAGACGATATCGGCCGAGAAGGAGGTGTAGATCACATAGAAGATCGGCGCGTAGAGGAAGACATAGACCGCGGCCAGCACCAGCATCATGGCCAGGACCGCCGGCATCAGCCGCTTGCGCTTGGGCGCTGTCATGGATTGATCACCCCGGTGAAGCCGCTGCGCTTCAGATTGATCGAGCGGCCGATCAGGATGATGGCGGCGATCGAGAAGACGAAGAGGGCCACGCCCATGGCCGAGCCCAGGGCCCAGGTGCCCGTCTCGCCGAATTGCTGGGCGAGACTCATGCCGAAGGAACTCGATTGCGTTCCGCCCAGGAATCGCTGCGTAACGACAGACGCCAGGCAGGGAATGAACACCACAACGAGCCCGATCGCCGTGCCGATCCAGTTGAGCGGCCAGGTGATCTCGATGAAGGCGCGCCAGGGCTTCGCCCCGTTGATCTTGGCGACCTCGAGCAGCTCGAAATTGAAATTGATCACCGAGAGATAGATCGCGGTGATCATGAAGGGCACATAGAGATAGACGAGCCCGATGCCGGCCGCGAGCGGCGTATACATCAGCACCTGGATCGGCGGCAGCCCGATCTCGGTCAAGGTCATGTTGATGAGCCCGATCGGCCCGAACAGTCCCTGTAGCGCCGCGATGCGCAGGATGACGCCGGTGAAGAAGGGGGCGGCCAGGAGCAGGACCAGCAGCAGCCGGTAGCGCCCGCCATGCTTGGCGATGAAATAGGCGACCGGCCAAGCGATGACGAGGCAGCCCAGGGTCACCGAGAGCGCCATGAAGAAGGAGCGCAGGAAGAACACCCGGTAGGCAGGCTCGGTCAGCATCACCCGGTAATTGTCGAGGTTCCAGTCGGCATAGAGCTCGTAGCTCTCGGTGCGCCAGAAGCTGAACACGACGATCGAGAGCAGCGGCAAGAGCAGCGCGATCATGATGAAGAGCGTGCCCGGTCCCGCCAGCAGCGCAAAGCGGTAGGCGAAGAGCCGGTGCAGCTTGGTCCGGCGGGGCGTGATCTGCAGCGTGCCGGCGCTCATCGCCTCAACCCGCGAAACAGGCGCCGCCGCCGGCGGGCCAATGAACCACGACCGCCTCTTCCGGCCGCAGGCTGAGCGCGCGCGGCGCAGCGGTGGCGATGATCTCGACGCCATCGGCCAGCGTCACGATATAGTTGGCGGTCTGGCCCTTGAAGATGATGTCGCGCAGCTTGCCCGGCAGCTGGTTGCGGCCCTGGAGGTCCGCGCCATTGGCGCTGGCCGGCGCGATCTCGAGATCCTCATATTTGATCGAGAGCTGGAGGGCCGCGCCTGCGACGGCACCTTGCGGGCACGGCACCAGGATCGAACGACCGCGCCATTCCATGCGGCCGAGCGTGCCATTGGCCTCGACCAGCTTGCCTTCGAGGCGATTGGCATGGCCGACGAAGCTCGCCACGAAGGCCGAGGCCGGGTTGGTGTAGATCTCGACCTTGGCGCCGACCTGCTCGAACTGGCCGTTGCGCATGACCGCGATGCGGTCGCTCATGGTCAGCGCTTCTTCCTGGTTATGCGTGACATAGATGAAGGGGATCTGCAGCTCCTTCTGGTAGCGGCGGATCTCGACCTCCATCTCGGAGCGTAGCTCGCGGTCGAGATTGGCCAGCGGCTCGTCGAGCAGGAGCAGCGCCGGCTCGGCGATGAGCCCGCGCGCCAGCGCCACGCGCTGCTGCTGCCCGCCCGAAAGCTCGTTGGGATAGCGGCCCTCGAGCTTGTCCAGATGCATCAGCTTGATGATCCAGGCCAGCCGCTCGTCGCGCTTGGCCCTGTCGACCCGCTGCATGCGCAAGGGGAAGACGATGTTCTCGGCGACCGTCTTGTGCGGGAACAGCAGGAAGTTCTGGAACACCATGCCGATATTGCGCCCATAGGGCGGCAGCTCGGTCACGTCGCGGCCTGCGATCAGCACGCGGCCGGTATCGGGCGGCTCCAGCCCGGCGATGATCCGCAGCAGCGTGGTCTTGCCGGAGCCGCTGGGCCCCAGCAGCGTGAAGAACTCGCCGCGATCGATCGTCAGGTCTATG
>NZ_JBOHKS010000296.1:0-34712 GCF_050729195.1 Hypericibacter sp. | reverse complement strand
CCATGGCACCGCGGCTGGTGCGTGGGCTGGTGGTCACCAGCAGCGAGCCGCCGTGGGTCCGCGCGAATTCGCTGGCCTCCCGGCCCAGGCGCCGCGCCGTCTCGCGGCTGAACACATAAGGGCCGCTGGAGCCGCCGACGACCAGCGCGATCCAGGGATGCGGTAGCTCCGCCAGCCGCGGGCGCCAGATGCGGGCGGCCTCGTCGAGTTTCTCGCGCGTCACTTGATGCAGCGGGAAATCATTCACCAGCACATGCGGATGCTCGCGCAGACGGAACTGCGGCGGCGTCACCACCAGGTCGAGCTGGTCGGCCGGTGTCCAATAGCGTCCGATCACCACGATGCGGGTATGTCCGCCCGACTGGTCGCGCACCCATTTGGCCGGCGTCTCGTTCTGCCGGCCGGCCATGATGATGAGATCGGGCCAGGGCGGCTCCAATGCGCTCGAGCGGCCCCGGTCGATGCCGGCAAGCGTTCCTTTGCCTCGCAGCGCGTAATAGAGCTCATGCGGAAGGAACTTCATTTCCTTCACGACATAGGGCCAGCCGAGCGCGTCGGCCAGGGCGATGCTCTGCGCGTGATCGCCGGCGCGATGGCATTTGAACACCCAGACGCTGGGCGAAGGTTCAGCCACCGCGGACAGCATCGGCTAGGCCTGCGACCCGATCGATCTCGATCTGCCGGCCCCGGCAGAGGCGATTGGCGATACCGATCGCGATCGCCGCCAGCAGCAGGCCGACCGGCAGATCGATCAGGTAATGCCAGCGGGCGACGACCGATTCGATGACGATCCAGGCGAAGGCGAGTACCGCCAGCGGCGACACCCATTGCCGCGCCTTGACGGCGTAATAGACGATGACGAAGGTGGCGCCGACATGGAGCGAGGGCATCGCCGCCAGGGGCTGGGCGAAATATTGCCCGCCATGTTCCGAGACCCAGGCCGCACCGCCGGCCAGCACCTGCTTATAGACCTCGTACATCGTCAGCTCGGCATTGGTCGCGAGCGCATTCGGCCCCTGCTCATAGATGAAGGGGCCGACAGCTGGGGCGAAAAGATAGCTCAGCGGACCGATCATCTCGATCAGCAGCAGGCCGATCATGTTGTGGTAGTGCCAGCGTCGGTTGCCGACCGAATGGGTCAGGTAGGACAGCACGAAGACGGCGAAGAAACCCGCCTGGTACCAGATGTCGACCGCCGGAATGATGCGGGCGCCGAGGCCGCGCAACCAGGCGAACAGGTCGATCAACGGCCGCAGTGCCTGGTCGATGGCGAAATAGGTCTCGTCATAGAGCGACGGATTGACGACCGGGATCCACATCTTGATGTTGAAATGGACGTAGATGACGAAGATGAAGAGCGCCAGCAGGTAATAATCGTCGAAGATGCGCCGGCCGAAGGCGGCCCAGGATGGGCGGTTCGACCGCGCGAGCTGCCGGCCGATCAGTTGGATCACCAGATAGGCGATCGCGGCGATGATCGGCGGCGCCCAGTAATTGGCGTCGAGGCCGGGGATCTTGCCGGGGCGGGGCGCGGTGAAGCTGATTCCGTAGCGGCTGGCGATCGCCAGCGCGATGGCGAAGAAGCCCAGCACGACCAGGGTGACGACCAGCATGTCGGGCGGAAGGAGCTGTCGCCAGGAGACCTTGCCCGCCCTGGCCTGCGAGGCCAGGGGTGCGGCGCCTTCGGCCTTCTCCCAATTCACCAGGAACGCCCTTTCAGTGACGATTCATCGAGACTTGCCGGCGGCCCAGGCCCAAGACTGGGGGAGGCGCCGTCAGGAGCCGGGACCGCTCCCGGAGGAGGGCCGACGCGCGCCAGACTTACTCGGCCCGCCCGCTGGCGGCAAGCCCGCCGCCTGACATAGCGAATGGTCGGTCCCCATCCTGCGGCCTGGGGCCGCAGGACCTTGAGATTCCTGGCTTTGGCGACCGATTTGAGGGGCCGGCAGACTACCCCGCAGGTTGAAGTTGAGGGGGGCGATCGGGTAACACTATCCGGCAGTTTCGAGCCGGATCGGCCGGCCGTGGACAGGCGCCGCGACAGCCTTCGCGGGGCCACTTCGTTGGAGCGGCCCCGGCAGCCCGGATTGGAGCCCGTCGGGCGGCCATATAGAGCCTTCCCATGCCCCGCGGCATCCGATCAGGCTCCCTAAACGACAGGATGAGATGTCCCACAAACGCAGCCATTCCCCCAAGCGCAAGAAGTCGCGGGTTCCCTCGGTGCTGCGGATCGCCGTGGCGACCCCGCCGATCCGCAGTGCCGTCGTCCTTTTCTGCCTGCTGCTGAGCGGCGTCGCCGAAGGCATCGGCGTCGCCAGCCTCATCCCGATCCTCGCCGCCGCCGGAGACCCCTCAGGCGCCAAGAGCGGCATGGGAGCGACCGTCATGCGGACGCTCGACACGCTCGGCCTGCCGACGGATCTGTTGACGCTCATCGTGATCCTGGTCGTCGCCATGATCGGCAAGGCCTTGCTGCAGCTCGCCGCCATGCGCCAAGTCGGCCATGCGGTGGCCGAGGTGGGAACGCATATGCGCCTGGGCCTGGTATCGGCCCTGCTCGATGCGCGCTGGAGCTTCTTCGTGCGCGAACCGATGGGGCGCTTCGCCAATGCGCTCGGCATCGAGGCCATGCGCGCCAGTGAGGCCTACAGCTCGGTCGCGCAGTTCCTGTCCGGCATCATTCAGGCCATGGTCTATCTCGGCATTGCTGCCGCCTTGTCTTGGAAGCTTGCGGCCTTCGCGCTCGGCATCGGGCTGGTGATGATGCTCTCCCTGAGCCGCTTCATCATCATCACCCGCCGCAACGCCCGCAAGCAGACCAAGCGCACCAAGATCATGATCGGACGGCTGGCGGACGTGCTGGTCGGCCTCAAGCCGATGAAGGCGATGGGTCGGCAGGCACGTGTCGGCGCGCTCTTCGCCCGCGACATCAATACCATCGACCTGGCGATGCGCCGCCAGCTCTTCGCCCGCCATGCCAGCAAGGTGCTGCAGGAACCGATCATCTTCATCTGCATCGGACTGGGCACCTATTTCGGCAGCACCTACGCGGGCATCCCGCTGCCGGAACTCGTCGTCATGAGCATTGTGCTGGTGAAGACCGTCATGGTCATCGGCAAGGTTCAGGAAGACCTACAATCGGTGCAAGTGGCCGAGAGCGGTTATTGGTCGATCCATGGCGCGATCGAGGATGCCAAGGCCGCCCGCGAAACCACCAAGCCAGGACGCATGCCGACCTTGAACAAGGGGATGGAGCTGCGGGACGTCTCGATGGCCTTCGGCGACAAGGTCGTCTTCGACCACGCCTCCTTCTTCGTGCCGACCGGCGGCATCACCGCCATCATCGGCGCGTCGGGTGCGGGAAAGACCACCATGGTGGATCTCATCCTGGGACTTCACCAGGCGACCTTGGGCGAGATCCTGATCGACGACCAACCCTTGTCCGAGATCGACGTGATCAAGTGGCGTTCGCTCGTCGGCTATGTGCCGCAGGAACTCATCCTGTTCCACGAATCGATCATGGCCAACGTCACACTCGGCGAGCCGAGCTTCACTCCGGCCGATGTCGAGAAGGCGCTGCGTCAGGCCGGCGCCTGGGATTTCGTGGCGACGCTTCCCGACGGGATGCATCACGTCGTGGGCGAGCGTGGCGCGCTCCTCTCGGGTGGCCAGCGTCAGCGCATCGCGCTGGCGCGAGCCCTGATTCACCGGCCGAAGCTTCTGATCCTCGACGAGGCCACCAGCGCGCTCGATCCGATGACCGAAGCCGGGATCGTCCGCAACGTGCGCGATCTGGTGAACCAGGGCGGCATCACGGTGCTGTCGATCTCGCACCAGCCCGCATGGATGACGGTCGCCGACAAGGTGATCAGGGTGGAGGACGGCATCGTCACCGAAACCACGCCCGATATGTTTCCGAAGGTCGTCTCGCTCTGATCGCGAGGCCACTACCGGCCTCAGCGCCTCACGAGGCCCATTTCGGCTTTTCGATATTGATCGTCAGGGTGCGCCGCAGGATATCCGGGTCGTTGCCGGTGATCGGGCTGACCGAGTGCCAGGAATTGTAGGTCTTGATGAAGAGGACCGCCTGGTTCGGACGGAAGGCGTAGCTGTCGAGCCGCTCGAAATCCTGGAACTGCGCCTGCTCGTTCAGATAATTGAAGGCGTGCCGGTTGTCCTTCGGGCGCAGCACATCCGTGCCGCCGCCGATCGCCTCGTTCCACTCGCCCGGCCGCGCCATCGAGATGACGAGCGTGATGATCTTGTTCGCATTGTCGGTGTGCGGCAGCAGGAACCCGCCGGCCGCGGAAAGCATCGAGAATTCGAAGCGCGCGTTGAGCGGGATGTCCTTCCGGTTGCCGGGAAAGAGGCGCCGCAGGCGGCGCAGACCGCGCAGCGGCTTGCCGTCCAGCCCCAGATCGATGTAGCGCTTCTGCAGCGCCTCGAGCACGCCCGGAATGAAGCTGTCGCCCTTCACCCAGCGATGGAACTCGCGCCAGGTGGGCTGGGCGCCGACATAGTCGTGATAGTTCTTCGGGTTGAACTTCTCCGACAGCACGTATTTGTTGCCGAACTTCGGCATATGCAGGAACAGCTCCTTGGACGGGAAACTGGCAACGAGCTGGTCGTAAGTTCCCTGGTCCATGAGCGGCTGGGCGAGCCCGATCGGATAGGGCTCGTAGCGCATCTGCAAACTGTCGAGATTGAAGAACATAAGGGCCGTGGGCGGACAACGATGTGGGCGGAGGCGGCGGCAAGATTATCGCATCGGTCAGGCCCGTTCCACAGCCATCCGCCCCGCCCTGCCGGCGCTGCCGCCCATCGGAAGACGCCTGCGACGCCCGTCCGGCGCGTCGCTCCCGGATTGAAATCCCCTCTGCCGCGGCGTTCCGTCACGGCATCGCTCCAAAGCCAAGCCAACAGCGTTGCCGAACCGGGCTCATCTCCGCCCCTCAGCCGCCGGCCCCCGGGCGCCATTGAACTCGATCGAGTCATCGCCGAACCGTTCAATAACGGGCTCTCGTAAGGCGGGGTGAAGATCTCAACCGAAATCGACCTGAGCCCGCGGCGTCACGGGGCCTTCGTCAAGGCCTCGCCAAAGTCCGCCATCTCCTGCGGGTCGAGATCCGAGACGGCCCAGACCTGAACGCCCCCGACGCGCCGCTGGATCAGATTCAGACCCTGGCGCATCACCGGTGCGCCGGCACCGACGGCGTTCGCTGTCGCGCCCGGCATATCATCGGGCAGCACATAGAGATCGACCACATGCTGGCCATGCTTGTAGACCAGCACCGCGACCCGACGGCCGCCGACATAGTCGACGCGACCGCCAAGCAGCTCGAAACCCTGTTGCGACAGATCGAGCGCCGGCGGCGCCACCTCGACACGCCCCGCGAACCAGGGCCGCACCGTATGACGATCGGACGAGGGCACATCCACGCTGTTGGTTGCCGCCAACGCCCGCAGATGACTGGACACCAGGTCATGCAGCAGGAGCTCCGTGGATGCCGGCTCGGTGGACGATCCCATCCAAGTCCGCGTCACCCCGACGCTGAGGCTCGCCACCAGCAGCAGCGAGGCCGCCACCGCCAGCCAGCGGGGCAGAGAGCGACGCGGCGCCGGCGGCCGACGCTGTTCCGTCGACGTGGCCTCGGAGGCCGAGGCGCGAATCCGGTCGCGCAAGCTCTGCGGCGGCGTGTAACGCGGCAGCGAACGTTTCATGCCCTCGCGCAAGGCCTGGAGCGCCGCCATCTCGCGGCTGCAGGCGGCGCAGCCCGCGATATGGGCCCTGACCGTGGCGGCCGTGCCCTCGTCGAGCTCGCCGTCGAAGCAGGGCTGAAGCAGCGCGGCAGCGGTTCTGCAATCCATGAGCGCCCTACCTTCCCTGCCGCGCCGCCCAGGCGCGCTTCAGCATCTCGCGCGCCCGCGCCAGCCGGGACATGACGGTGCCCACGGGGACCTCGAGCAGATCCGCGATCTCGCGGTAGGAAAGCTCCTCCATCTCGCGCAGCAGAATGATCTCCCGGAAGCCGGCCGGCAACGCCTCCACCAGCTCGGTCAGCATGGAAGCGCATTGCGACCAATGCGCCAGCTCCTCCGGACTGCGGCCGCCATCGGCCGGAACATCGCCATCGCCCGATGTCATCACTTCTTCCAGCGACAAGGGCGAACGGGCGCCGCTCGTCTTGGCAACCCAGGTGAGATAAGTCGTGCGCACGATGGCGAGCCACCAGGCACGCGCATTGCCGCCCTGGAAGCTGTCGGCATAGCGGACCGCGCGCAGGAACGCCTCATGGACGATGTCGGCAGCATCCTGCTCGCTGCGCGTGAGCCAGCGCGCCAGGTTATAGGCAGCATCCAGATGCGGCAGGATCAGCCGCTCGATGCGGCCGGCCTTGTCCTCGGCAGATACCGAGCCTTCGTCCTTGAAGGGCGGGTTCATGGGCGGCGACTCTATGTCACGTGCCGGCGGGGAGCCATATGGACCGCGCATGGAGACGCCTGCTCCCGCCTTAAGACCTGGCAATGTTTCGCTCGCCCGAGCCAGGGGCCGCCATCATGGCTGGCGCACCTTGACCACGCCGGTCATGTAGGGATGGAGACTGCAGAGATAGGCGTAGTCGCCCTCCTTCTCGAAGACGAAGCTGTACTCGTCATCGGTGTCCATGCCGGTCGAGCCGAACAGATGCGCGGCCGAGACGACGCTGTGCACCATTTCGTCGTGATTGACCCAGACGACCTTGGTTCCCGGCGCCACCGTCACCTCGGCGGGAACGAAGCTGTAATTGCCGATCTCGATCGTCACGGTGCCGGCGGCCGATGCGGCTGACGGAACGGCCAGCAACCCAAGGCCAAGGATAAGCATGACCGCGGCCATCCGAGCCGGCGCCGGCACCGTCATCATTTTGCCTCCGATCGACATCAGCAGCGTCTCGCGTTTCATTACCGGCCTCAGACCGTGCCGCCGAGGGGCGTATCGATCGTCGCCAGCGTCTTCGTTCCCGGAACGACATTGATGCTTCGCGTGCCGAGGAGCTTGCCCAACTCGACGGCATCGACCTTGAGCGGCCCTGGCGCCGGCGCTTCGCCCGGCTTGGGCTGCGGATAGGCGGTCGACATGGCGGTGTGGAAACTCACATTGCCTTCGACCTTCTGGATCACCTGATGGATATGGCCGTTGAGGACGGTGACCGAGCCGAAGCGCTTCAGATAGCCAAGCGCCTGCGGCGCGTCGGCGGTGCCCCAGCCCCAGGGCTCATAGACGGTCCAGAGCGGGATATGGGCGAAGACGACGATGGGCGTGCTGGCCGACTGGGCCGCCAGATCCTTCTCCAGCCAGGCGAGTTGCTCGGCCCCGAGCCGGGTCATCGCCTTCGGCTGGAAGTCGGTGACATTCACCAGGCCGACGAAATGGACGCCATTCTGGTCGAAGCTGTACCAGCCGGTCTGTTCGCTCTCCTGGCCGAAGGCCTTCAGGAATCCGGTGAGGCCGTTATCGAGCGCGTCATGCTCGCCGGGCACGAAATGGATCCGGTCGACCTTCATCTCCTGCAGGAGCTCGCGCGCCTGCCCGAACTCCTCGGGCTTGGAAAGATGGGAGACATCGCCGGTATGGATCGCGAAGGCGGGGCGCGGATCCAGCCCGTTCACCTCGCCGATGGCGCGCCGGAGCGTGCCGGCCACATCCGGATTGGCTTCCTTGTTGAAGCCGATATGGGTGTCGGAGATCTGGACGAAGGTGAAGGCGCCGGCCGGCAACTGGTCGGCGCGCGCTTCGCCGATCAGGCCCAGGCTGCGCGGCACGCCGCCGGCCAGAGTCCAGAGCACGCCGGTACCGGTCCAGGCCATGCAGCCGAGCATCCGGCGGCGCGTCAGGTCGGGCGATGAATTTTTCGGGACAGTCTGCGAGGCGAACGACGTGTTCTGAGGGTTGCTCATGGGATCGTTGCTCCTTTCGAGCGGAACGGACCCCATCAAGACCGCAGGAGCGCGCGTTCTATTCCGCCGGACGCGCGCGCGTCACGGAAAGGTGAAGGAACTTTCCGCTGCCGCGAACGCGCCGACTGAAACTCCGGGCACTCGCATGATTCACCGGTCGGCCAACCAGACTAAACATCCGGGATTCTTCGCCTTTCCGGGGCCGCGCGGAGCCACAACTTTGCCCCTCGCTGAAGCTCCGGCAAGGCCCGTACGATGCACAGCTATCCTACTGACTTAACAAGTATTTCTTCGTTGCCCCCGGCGTTTGCAGAGAGCTGGACAAGGGGGCTCTGCCAACGCGTCGGTGCGAGTGACGGCCGGCGCCGGTCTTGGGGCTTTCAGGACCGGAAACGACCGTCGCGCTTTTTGGCCATGAGGCGCCACTGAAGAGGGGGAGCATTGATTCGCAGCTTGGCCTTGGTGATGGCGTTGACCATCGGTGTCGGTGTTTCGCTCCAGGCGGTGAAGTCCGTGAGCGCCGCGTCTGACGGTCTGCTCTTGAAGGCGCCGGCCAAGTCGAGCGACGCCGCACCGACCACCGAGGAGATCTCGGTCCAAGACGAGACAAGGCCCCAAACGAGCATGCTGATCGCCGATAGCAGTACCCCCTCTCCATCCGATCCCTCTGCGGTGCAGATCGCCGATGCCGCGTCCGACGCGTCGGGTCCCGTGGTTTCCAGCTCCTATCAGCAACCGACGTTCTCGACGGCCTACGAGGAAGTGCCGCGCGATCAGACCGTGCGCGAACGTCAGCGGCCGGAAGTGGATGCGCTGGGTCTCCATCTCGGAGGGTTCTTCGCCTATCCGTCGGTCCGCACCTCCGAGATCTATGACGACAACATCTTCGTCACGCCGTCGGACAAGCGCGGCGATTTCATCACCGAGATCGCGCCGGAGCTGTCGATCGAATCGAATTGGAACAACAACGCCCTCAATTTCGACGCGGGTGCCGCCGCCGGCTATTACGCGACCCATACCGGCGAGGATTATGTCGATTACCATTTCGGAACCGATGGCCGTATCGACATCACGCGCGACGACCAGCTCACCGCGGCCTTCAATTATCGCCATGCGCATGAAGACCGTTCTTCGCCCGACGATGTCCAGGGCAAGACCCCGACGGAATACGACCTCTATCACGGCGAAATCGGCGACCAGAACCGCTTCGGCCGCTTCACGCTGAAGCTCGATAGCCAGCTCAACCGTTATAAATACTTCAACGTCGATTCCGACAATGGCACCACGATCGACAACAACGATCGCGATCGCATCTCCTCGCTGCACAGCGTCACGCTGAGCTACGAGATCGTACCGGACTATGACGCCTATGTGCGCGCGTCCTACAACCGCCAGGACTACGACAGCCAGCAGGATACTGCCGGTTTCGATCGCAGTTCGCAGGGGTTCGAGACGGTGGTCGGACTGGCCATCGATCTGGGCGGCGTGACCCGCGCCGACATCTTCGCGGGCTATCTGACGCAATATTACCAGGACTCCCAGTACGACACCGTTTCCGGACCCAGCTTCGGCGGCTCCCTGATTTGGAATCCGACCGGCCTCACCACCGTGACCGCGACCGTGTCGAGAACCCTTCAGGAAACCACGCAAGTAGGGGCGGCCGGTTATTTCTCGACCGACGCCCTGATCAATATCGACCACGAGCTGCTGCGCAACCTCATCCTCAATGCCTTCGGCGGCTTCATCAACAACGACTATCAAGGCATCAACCGCAACGACGATATCTGGACCGGCGGCGCCGGCGCCGAGTATCTGATGAACCGCTACGCCTCGATCGACCTCAAATATCGCTACGACACTCGCGATTCGAGCGAGAGCGACGAGAACTACGAGCGCAATCTGATTCTGCTGAGCCTCGATCTCAAACTCTAACCGGCGGATCGGGACCGGTCCGTCGACATCGCGACGGGCTGGCCCTTGCCGCCCCTGCCGGGAGAAGACCGTGCTGCACCGTTTGCAAATGAGCCTTTCCACTTTCGCCATGCTCGGCATGTTGATCATGCTGTCGGGCCCGGCGCAGGCCACGAGCGACCAGTACCATCTGGGGCCCGGCGACAAGGTCCGGGTGACGGTCTTCGGGGACGATCAGCTGAGCGGCGAATTCCAGGTCGATGCCAATGGCGCGATCGCGATGCCGCTGATCGGTGAGGTCGACGCGCGGGGACGCACCACGACCGAGCTGGCGACCACTGTCACCGAGAAACTCTCCAAGGATTATCTGAAGGACCCGAAGGTCAGCGTCGAGGTGATCGACTATCGCCCCTTCTACATCCTGGGCGAAGTGCGCAATCCCGGGAGCTATCCCTTCGTGAACGGCATGCGGGTGATGAATGCGGTCGCGTTGGCGGGCGGGTTCACCTATCGCGCCCGCGAGGGCCATATGAAGATCAACCGCGATATCGACGGACAAGTGCAGGAACTCGAGGCGGATCAGACCACGGTCGTCCTCCCGGGCGACGTGATCGAAGTCCCCGAACGCTTCTTCTGATCGGGGTCGACTGTTTCAACGCGGCCAGGCGGGAAGCTGGATCGCCAGACGCGAAAGGATATTCATCATGGCGGACGCGAGACTGCTGGTCCCCCGGCCCATGGCCGAGCCTCCCATTGCCATGCCCCCGGACTGGACCCAATCCAGCGGGCCCGATCTCCAGGAGCTGTTCCGGCGCGTCTGGCGGCGCAAGCTCATGATCGCGAGCATCGCAGTCGGCTGCACGCTGCTGACGGCGGCGGCTCTGTTCGCGATTTCACCGCGCTATACCGCGACGGCGCAGGTGATGCTGGATCCCTCGCAATCGAAGCTGCTCGACGCCAACCAGACGCTGGCCGGCCTGTCGCCCGACACCGAGGCGGTCAACAGCGCCATCGCCGTGGTGCAGTCGCGCGACCTGGCCGATCGGGTGATCGACAAGCTCGGCCTGATGCGCGATCCGGATTTCAACGCGTCGCTCGAACCGCCGACCTGGTTCTCCAGTATGCTCGATCCTCACACCTATCTGCCGGCCGATTCGGCCGATCGCATTGCCAAGCTCTTTGCGGGCGACGCGGGCAGTCCGACCGACGAGGTGCGCCGCAGCCATAACCGGGTGGTCGAGGCCTTCCTCAAGCGGCTCGACGCTGGTGCCGCCGGCGAATCGCGGGTGGTGAGCGTGAGCTTCCAGGCGGAGAATTCGCGCACGGCGGCGCGGGTCGCCAATGCCATCGTCGAGGAGTATATCAGCAGCGGCATCGAGCAGCGGACCGCCTCCAGCAAGGAAGTCAATGTCTGGCTGACGCAGCAGCTCGATACCTTGCGTGAGCAGGTGGTCGCCGCCGACCAGGCGGTCGAGGATTACCGCACCAAGAACGGCCTGGTCGAAAGCCGCGGCGATACCCTGGCCTCGCAGGAGACCGCCGAGCTCGGCACCCAACTGGTCATGGCCCGCACCGACCGCGCCGCGGCCGAGGCCAAGCTGCAGCAGGTCCAGTCGCTGCTCGCCTCGCCGCAGGGCACCGAGAGCGCCGGCGCCGTGCTGCAATCGCCGCTGATCCAGGGCCTGCGCGCCCAGGAGGCGCAGCTCGAGCAGACCATTGCCGATCTGTCGCAGACCTATGGCGAACGCCACCCGAAGATCCTGGGTGCCAAAGCGCAGCTGGCCGATCTGCAGGGAAAGATCCGGCAAGAAATCGGCCGGATCGTCAAGGACTACACCAACGAGGTGGCCGTCGCTCGCGCACGCGAGGTCTCGATCTCCTCGAGCCTGGAGCAGACCCGCAACCAGGTCGCCAGCCTCAACCAGTCCGACGTCCATCTGCGCTCGCTGGAACGCGAGGCCGATGCGAGCCGGACGCTTCTGGAGAACTTCCTCGCTCAATATCAGCAGACCGGCAGCGAGCAGAGCTTCAAGCAGCCGGATGCGATCATCATCTCGCATGCCAGCGAGCCGGAAAAACCCTCCTTCCCGAAGAAACGGATCCTGGTGCTGGTGGCGCTGGTTGCCTTCGGCATGCTGGGCGTGCTGATCGCGCTGCTGATCGAGGAGTTCGACCGCGGCCTGCGCAGCATGGGACAGATCGAGCGCGTCGTCGGCGTGCGCGGCCTGGGCCTGATCCCCACCGTTCAGACCTGGCTCGGCCGGTTGCGCAAGCCCGAAGATTATGTCGTGGACAAGCCGGCCTCGGCCTTGTCAGAGGCCCTGCGCAGCCTCCATACCGGCATCGCCCTCTCGGCGAACGCGCAGCCCGTGCGCACCGTGATGTTCGCTTCCTCGCTGCCCAAGGAAGGCAAAACCTCGCTGGCGCTCTCCTATGCCCGCGTGCTGGCTCATGCCGGCAAGAAGGTGGTGGTGGTGGATTGCGACCTGCGCCGTTCGGCACTCTGCCGCCGGCTGGGCCTGCGGCGCAAGGCCGGCCTCTCCGACTATATCCGGGGCACGGCCGAGCTCGACGACATCCTCCATCCCGATCCGCGCTCGACGGCCCTGATCGTTCCGGCCGGCACGGCACCGGCCACGAGCGCCACCGACATCCTGGCCTCCGAACGCCTCGCGGCCTTCCTGCGGGCGCTGGCGGAGCATTACGACATGGTGGTGATCGACACGCCGCCGGTGCTCGCCGTCTCCGACACGCAGCTGCTGAGCCGGCTCGTGGACAAGACCGTCTTCGTCGTGCGTTGGGAGAAGACCCGCGCCGAGACGGCCCTCCTGGCCGTGCGCCAGCTGCATGACGCCGGCGCCGACATCGCGGGCGCGGTGCTGTCGATGGTGAACCTCAAGCGCCATGCCCGCTATGGCTATGGCGATGCCGGGTCCTATTACGCGGAGCTGCGCCGCTATTATGTGGGTTGAGACGTTCCTGCCCTTTGACGCCGGCTCGTGACGATGGCGATAGCGCTCGAAGCGGGCACGGAGCGGCTGGCGACCCCCTCCTGGCGGTCGGCGGAGATCGTGCCGCCGCCGCAGACCGGGTGGCTCAATCTCGCTGTGGGCCATACCCTGCTCTTCCTGCTGCTGGCCTTCGGTATGATCGGCGCACGCCCCTTCTCCGGCGCCGACATCGACAGCGCCAGCACCGCGTCCGACGGTTTTCTCAATCAGGCGATTTGGCTGGGCGGCGTGGCGCTGGCCTTGCCGCTGATCTTCAGCCGCTTTCGCCTCGCCGTGACCCTGGCGAAGCAGGCCTGGCCGCTGCTGCTGGTGATCGCATGGGACATGGCGACGGCCATCTGGTCACCCCTGCCCGACGTCACGCTGCGCCGCGTCGCGGTGCTTTGGCTCATGTATGCCGCAGCCCTCGGCGTGGCCGTCTCGGGCGTTTCCTTGCGCGACTTCCATCGCATGGCCTTCCTCATCACCGGCGTCGTGATGGCGCTCGATATCATGGCCGCCGTCGGCATGCCCGGCCGCGGCCTCGACAATGAAGGCCGCCTGATCGGCATGCATGGACACAAGAACTCGGCCGGCCAGGTCGCGGTGATGGCGAGCCTCTGCTGGTATTTCTATGCCGCGCGTTTTCCCTGGCGCAGCACGCGATTCCTGGTGCTGGGCGCCGCCGGGATCTTCTACTTGGTGATCTTCGCCACCGGATCGAAGACCGGCAGTGCGCTCGCCATGCTGGTCGTCATCTGGACCGCCATCGCCGTCACCCTCTGCCGCCGGGGCCCCAGCGCCGCCGCGCTGTTCGGCAGCGCGTTCAGCTTTCTGGCGCTAGCCGTCCTGGCGCTTCTGATGCTGACCGGCGTCAGCGCGACCGAGGTCGGGACGGCGGTCTTCGGGGATATCACCTTCACCGGACGGTTGCCGCTCTGGGAAGTGATCTGGGATCAGATCATGAAGCATTTCTGGACCGGCTATGGCTTCGGCGCCTTCTGGGACGTGGCCGGGTCGGACAACTCCTTCGGCTTCTCCAAAGCCGTCGGATGGCTCGGCGTCGTCGGCCAGGCCCATAACGGCTATCTCGACCTCTTCCTGCAGACGGGTCTCGTCGGCCTCGGCCTGGCGCTGTTCTCCCTCGGCTGGATGTTCCGCGTGGGCGCGCGGCTGCTCGGGCAACCGCCGCGCCGCCCCTTCGACCTACCGGCGCGCGCCTTCGCCTATGCGATGATTCTCTCCATCGCTCTCTATAATCTTCTCGAAAGTTCCTATTTGCGCCCGCATCACATGCAGGCGGTCTGGCTGTTCATGCTGGTGGCCCTCATGCAGCGCGAATTGCTGGAGGGGCGTGTCATCCGGCAGAGAATCCTGCTTCACCGCCAGAAGGCCGCGTTGGCACACCGGGCATCGCTGGTGGGAACGTCGCGCGAGCCCTTCCTGACGGCTTAGGCGGCCGATGCCAGGCTGGCCGCCGATCCGCGACCCCGGCCCGCCTGGAAGCGCTCGAACCAGCAGCCCAGAATGAAGAGCGCGTAGATCTGGCGATCGAGCGGCTGCGACTGGGAGAGATGCTGGCGCCAGAGCGTCTCGACCGCGGCCCGATCGAACAATCCCGTCTGCGGCAGGATCTCGAGCAGGGTCGTTTCGACACGGCCGCGCAAGGCGTCGCGCGACCAGGCGCCGAAGGGGATCGGGAAACCCTTCTTCTTGCGGTTGACGATGGCCGCCGGCAGATAGCGCCGCGCCATCATCTTATGCACGATCTTGCGCCGGCCCGGCGCCAGCCGGAAGGCGCGCGGCAGGGATTCGACGAACCGCACCACCTCGAGATCGAGGATCGGAACGCGAACCTCCAGCGCATAGGCCATCGAGATCTTGTCGGTATAGAGCAGCCAATCGTCCGGCAGGCAGGTCCGGGCATCGACGCTCATCATGGTCTCGACCGGCTCGCGGCCCGTGCCGCGGCTCCAGTCGAGCCAATAGCCGATGTCGCCCAGCGCCTTGCCGTCATCGGCGCGGCCCGTCAGCGCCTGGCGCTGGCTGGCGGTGAAGAGCGCGTAGGCTTCGCGGAAACGTTCGGCCGGCGATTCGATCGGCAGGCTGCGGAGCGCACGCTGCACGGCTTCGGGCAGCTTGCCATAGCCGCCCATCGCACGCCCGACCCAGCCGGCCATCGCGGGCGCCGGCAGCAGGCGGCGCAGGACCTCGTTCTGATAGCGGGTATAACCGCCCCAGGGCTCGTCGCTGCCCTGGCCACTCAAGGCCACCGTCACGTCCTGACGCATCCGCCCGATCAGATGCCAGATCGCCAGTGCCGAGGTCGAGACGATCGGCTCCTCCAGGCTGTCGATCACCTGGTCGAGCGTTGCCATCAGATCCTGCGGCGCGACATTGACGGCGACGAAGGGCAGATCGAGCGCCGCCGCGGTCCCGCGCGCATCCTCGATCTCGCATTCCTTGTGCCCGGCGCCGAAGCCCACCGTGTAGCAGGGCAGCGGCCGGCCCTTCTCCCGGGCCAGGGCCGCGACCAGGGCCGAATCGATCCCGCCCGACAGCAGGATGCCGACCGGCACATCCGAGAGGAGCTGCCGGTCCACCGCCCCGCCCAGCACCTCGTGATAGCGCTCGACCGCATCGGCGCGATCGCCCGCATAGCGCTCCGCCACCGGCTCGATATAGCGCGTGAGCTCGGCCTCGCCAGTGGCGAGATCGAAGCTCAGACGATGACCCGCCGGCAGGCGCTGGATGCCCCGCCAGAGCGTGCGCGGCGAAGGCACGAAGCGCAGCGTCAGGAAACATTGCAGCGCGTCCTCATCGGCCTGGGGCGCCGTGCCGGTGAGGGCCATGAGCGCCCGCGCCTCCGAGGCGAAGGCGATCCCGCCTTGCGGCAGCATCGTGTAATAGACCGGCTTGATGCCGAAGGCGTCGCGGACCAGATGCAGCTTGCCCTCGAGGCGATCGAGCGCCGCGAAGGCGAACATGCCGTCGAGCCGTGTCAGGGTCGATTCGAGACCGCGAGCCGCGAGGAACTCGGCCAGCGTCTCCGTGTCGGAATGGCCGCGAAAATTCCCGGTCAGGCCGCGGCGCAGCGCCTGGTGGTTATAGGCCTCGCCGTTATAGGAAAGCAGCCAGCGTCCGTCGCGGCTGGCCATCGGCTGATGACCGGCGGGGCTGAGATCGAGGATCGCGAGCCGCGTATGGCCCAGCACCACCTGTTTGCCGCGCAACTCCTCGCGGGCCACGCCTTCGCTGTCGGGCCCGCGATGACGCAGGGCCGCGAGGCCCGCTTCCACATGGACCGCGACCGAGGGCGAGAAGATCGCACCGAAAATTCCGCACATGGGGCTCAGTCTCCGAGAGGGATGGGAATCGGCGAACTCAGGCGGCGCTGCGCAGATCCACGCCTTGCGCGCGGCGAACCGTCGCGAGCACGGCCTGGTCGAAGCGCTCGACCATGTGATCGAGATGCAGCTCGTCGCGTGACCTGAGCGCGCCCGCCGCCAGCCGCTGCTGGATCTCCGGCGAATCGACGAAGCGCGCCAGCACATGGGCGAAATCCTCCATGTCGCCGGGCACGATCAATCCATTCTCGCCATTGTGCAGATATTCGATCTCGGGGCTGTGCAGCGCATGGTCGCGGGTGATCACCGGAAGGCCTTGCGCGAAAGCGTGATTGACCGCAAGGCCGACGAATCCCGGAATCACCATCGCCGCCGCGACGCGCATATAGCGCGCCACCTCGTCCTGGTCGTAAAGCGCGCCCAGGAAACGGACCGAGGGCAGATTGACGGCACGCCCCTGCAGGCTCTCGGCCGCGGGGCCGTCGCCGATGATGAGCACCTCGACCGGCTGGCGGCTCAGCTGCATCGCATTGATGCGGCGAACGGCCTGGATCAGGAGATCGACCTGCTTGGCCGGCAGCAGCCGTCCGACATAGAGCAGCACCACGGAGTCGGGTTTCAACCCGAGCTGCTGGCGCAGCGCCGCGCGATCGGTATTCAGATACTTCGCATGGAGCCGTGTCTGCGCTTCGACGTCGATGGTGTTGCGCACCACCCATACTTTCTCGTCGGGCATGCCGATGCGCCGGAGATTCTCCGCCCCGCCCTCGGTATAGGCCAGATAGCCATCGGCCTGGCGCGCCAGCAGATCCTTCACCTGCGAGACCATGCCGAAAGCGAGACCGGAGGATTTGGCGGTGAACCCCATGCCGACCTTGGCGTGATAACCAAATCCCCAAAAGATCACAGGCAAGCGACGCTGACGCGCTCGCAAGGCCAGCAACAGGTTGGAGAGGAATTTCAGTTCGTGGCCCATCACGACGGCGTCGAACCGATCGGTCAGGATCCGTTGCACGACGGGCTGATAAATCGCGCGCCAGCGGCCTAGGGGTATTTCACGATTGTCCACGCGCACATTGGGAAACTGAAGCGGCTCCGGCGCCGCCTGCCAGCCGCTGCCGGTCGGCGGATTGCCGTGGAAGACGACATATTCCGCGCCGCCCCGCGCATTCAACTGCTCGAAGAATCGCGCGCGATAGGTCGGCACGAAGCCTTGATGCAGCACTGCGATGCGATAGCTCATGGCGTCAGGGCCTCCTCGTCGTTTTGCCCCCGCGCCCCGGGCAAATTCGGCGCAGAGGCTGGGACACGATGTTGCCACTTGCTTGACCCGGGGCGGGGCCGCCACGATTGAGCCGCATGTTGCACGACACGAAGTCGCGTGGCGTGTGACCTCCTCATGGCATCCAGGCACGGCGTGGCTTGCATTACGAAGCGCATATATCGGAAACGATTCTGCCGAACTGACCGGCGGGCGGCACCCATGGGCGGAGCCAGCTCATGCGCCTGATCAGCCCGCCCCATGCCCGACAGATTCGCGCCCTGCCGCATCTGTCCCAGGGCAACTATCCCAGTCTCGATATCGACGGCACGATCGATTTCATGACGCGCCGCTACGTGACGCCGATGGCTCAGCGCTACGATCTGAGCGAGGTGACCTTGGCGGATGGAGCCGCGGGCTATGGCTGGCTCTCGGTCGCGTTCCTGCTGCGTGGCGGCCGCGACGCGATCCTGATCGATCCGGATGCGGAGCGGCTGGAGAACGCGGAAGAGATCTGCCACATCCTGGGCGTCGCCAATCGCTGCCGCTTCGTCAATCGCACATTGCAGGACACCGGCCTCGACAACGACAGCGTCGATATCTTCGCCTCGATCGAGACTCTCGAGCATGTCGGCCGGCCCAACATCCGCAACTGCCTGGGCGAGATCGCGCGCATCAGCAAAGGCCTGGTCATCCTGACGACGCCCAACCGGCTGTTCCCGGTGGTGGCGCATGACACCCGGCTGCCCTTCGCCCACTGGCTGCCACGCCCCTTGCGCCGCCTCTATGCGTGGCCGTTCGGACGGTTGTCGGAGGAGTATGGCAACCGCTTCCTGGCGCCCTGGGATCTGCAGCCCCTGGCGCGGAAGTTCGAGCCCGACAGCCGGATCGCGACCTTCCGCACGCTCGACGAGTTGAAACGCTTCTATCCGCATTATCTGCCCTATGGCAGCGACCCGGCCCATCGGTTCCGGCAGCGACCCAACCCGTTGCTCTGGCGCTACCAGACGATCATTGCGACTTTGCTCAGCACGCGCTCCTATTGGCTGGCACCCAACCTCGCCTCCGTGTGGGTTCGGCGGGAAACGGCCTGAGAGCGGAACGTCTTCATGAGCCAAGTCAGCATCGTGATCTGCACCTTCAACCGGCCTGCCCTCATGGCAAAGGCGGTCCGCTCCTGTGTGGCGCAGGAGGGCCTGCCCGAAGGCGCCATCGGCATCTATGTCGTCGACAACAGCGCCGACGGCAATGCTGCGGCTGCGGTCCAGGCGCTGGCGGCGTCCAGCCCGGTTCCGATCACCTATGTCGGCGAGCGGCGTTCCAACATCGCGCGCGCGCGCAATGCCGGCATCGCCGCCAGCGACGAACCCTTCATCGCCTTCCTCGACGACGACGAGGAAGCGAGCCCCCGCTGGATCGCAGGGCTGCTGGCCACAATCGAACGGGCGGGTGCCGACGTCGCCTTCGCCCCGGTGCTGCCGAATTTCGAAGCCGGCCAAGCACCGGCCTGGGACCCGGAAGCGCGTCTCTTCAAGCGCGACATGGGGATGCCCGACGGCACCCCGGCGCCTCTGCACGCGACCGGCGCCTCGCGCGGCGGAGGCACAGGTAATTGCATGCTGCGGCGCGCGACCTGCATTCGATCGAACGAGCCCTTCGATCCGGCTTTCGGCGTCACCGGCGGCGAGGACACCGATTTCTTCATGGGGCTCGCTCGCGCAGGCTGCCGCTTCGTCTGGTGCGCCAGCGCGCCGGTCAGCGAGTTCGTACCGGCCGCCCGCAGCCGGCTCGATTACATGGCGCGCCGCACCTTTCGGCAAAACCAGAGCTATGTGCGGCTGCGCATGAAGAACAGCGCAAGGCCCGCCTTGATGACCGCGAACCTGATGATGCGGGGCGCGGTGCAGCTGGGCCTCTGGAGCCTGCTGGCCCTCGTCGGCCGTCTCGCGCGCCGCGATGACGGCTCGCGGGCCTGGATCAAGATGAATGCCGGGGCCGGCAAGCTGCTCTGGGCGCGTGCGGGCGACAAGCATACCTGACGTTGGGACCGATTCGCCTCGCATCAGGGTGCCGAGCCTGGCATGGCGCTCTTGCCGGCGCCGGTGAAGCAGTGGCGCAGGCTCAAGACCGACGGGATGATGCCGACTTGCCGCACCACGATCCGGTGCAGCCAGAGATTCCAGATCAGCGTGACCAGCAGCGAAGCGACCGCTCCGCCCAGCATCCCGAAGAGCGGCAGCAGCAGCGCGTTCAAGGCCAGGGTCGCGACGAGCGAGATCGCGAAGGCCAGCAGGCTCTGGGTCTGATGGCCCGAGAGGGTGAGGATCTGCGTCACCGGCCCCGCAGCCGCGATCACGAGCTGGCTCACGCCCAGGATGATCAGCGTCACCTGACCGCGCGCGAAATCGGGCCCGAAGATATGCAGGATCTGCGGACCGGCCACGACCAGCACCGCAACGGCTGCCAGAGACGGCCAGAAGCGCAGCTGCGTGGCGCGCGCCACCAGCGACTGCAGGCCCGCGGAGTTCTTGTTGGCGATCAGATGCGAGGCCTGCGGCGACAGGATCGCATTGATGGCATAGAGCCCGAAGCTGATCAGGTTGGCGGTGCGGAAGCAGGCGCTGTAGACCGCCATATCCTCCGACGGCAGGAAGAAGCCGGCGATCGTGAGGCTCATCTCCTGGAAGTAGGTCGTGAATAGCACCAGGAGCTGCAGCTCGAGGCTGGTCCGGGTCCAGAACCAGGTGCGGTAGGTCGGCGACGCGCCGGTGCGCAGCGGCTTCAGACCGCGATCGATATAGACATGCTGGCCCAGCAGCAGAAGGGGCAGCATCGCGACGGTGAAGAGCATCACCAGGCTGGCGGAGAGGCCGCCCCAGAGCAGCTGCCAGGCCACCACGATCAGCAGCAGGAAGAGCTGGCGCAGGAAGTTCGAGGGCAGGAAGGCCGCGGTGAAATTCGAGATCGACTGGGCGTAGCTGCTGTGGAGCTGCAGGATCGCGAACAGCGGCACGCCGACGAAGGCGAGCGCCAGCGCGCCGTCCATCCCGCCAGTTCCCTGCCGCCACCAGAGGAATCCCAGCCCGCCCAGCATGGCGATGATGCTGGCGACGAAGGAGAGTTGGTTGCCGCGCTTGAGGAAGCCCGCCACCTCGCCGCGCTGGTCGCGCGCCGCCGCCTGGCGCACGAAGCGGACCGCCGAGGCGGGGTAACCCAGGGTCGTCAGCGACGACATCACCATGCAGGCCGAGAAGGCGAAGACGTAATTGCCCAGCTCGGCCGCCCCCATCCAGCGCGCGAGCAGGATATAGGTGACATAGGTGAGGGCCGTGCCGCCCACGCGCAGCAGGAACACCAGGGCCGACCAGCGGACGAAGGACTTGAAGGTCGCGACCTTGCTCAGCGCGGGGTCGGCCGGCTCGGCGGGACCCTGCCGGTCAGGCGATGAAGCGGCGACGTGCATGCTCATAGAACTCCAAGTCTCCCGCGCAGAGCTGTTCCATTCGGGCGCGGGCGCTGCGGTCGATCTCCGGCTTCTGGAAACGGCCGGAGCGCATATGGTGCAGCCGCAGCGGCGCGCCGAAGACGCCGGCGAAGCCCGCCGCGAAGTCGGGCATCCTGTCGGTGAACCCGACCAGGGCGAATTTCTCCAGATTGACGCGCGCGGCCGTCATCGCCTCGGCGATGCCCGCGGGCGGGATGATCGCCCGCCCGCTGAAATAGCGCAGCATCACGGTGGCATGACGCCAGCCCACCTCGGAATCGAGGTAGGCCCCGAAGGACATATCGATGTAATTCCCGAGCCGCGCGTCGGCATAGTTCGACACCAGCCGGTCGAGGGGATTGCGCAGCACCGAGACGAAGCGATAACGGTCGCCGAAGGCGGTGTGCGCCAATTCGCTGAAGAGGAAATGGCCGCAGACCAGGGGTGCGTCGTCCGCCATGTAATAGAGCATGAGATGTTCGCGATAGGCGAAGATCACCTGCGATTCGGGTCCGTCCTCGTGGATGTTCCATTCCGGCCGCCCCGATTGCAGCGCGGTCGCCCGGCGCGAGGGCCGCGCCAGGATCATTCCGATCCGCTTCTGCAAGGGGCAGAGGCTGCGCATGGCGTCCGTGACCGAAGTCCCGGCACATTTGGGCACATGCATATAGAGGCAGTTGTAGGCGAGCGGCCGGCGCAGCGAACGCAGCGCGCGGGCCGCATAGAGGCGCATCCGCTCGTAGGTCTGGCGCATCAGCGGCCGCGCTTCGGGATCGGGATTGAGCCCATGCCGCAGCAGGGGCGGCAAAGCGGGGGGAGACTCGGGCGATGGCGAGGTGGACATGCTTCACCCGGTCGCCCCCGGCTTGAAGGCCTCCGCCAGCGCCGCCCAGCAGGGCTTGCGCTTGAGCTGATCGTCCAGCGGCAAGGGACGGTTAGGCTGGCCGTCGCTGCGGCGGAACTGGGCGCCGGCGTTGGGGGCGTTGTACCAGCTCTGCTTGTCGACCAGGCCCCAGGTGAAGACTGCGTCGACGGCCTTCTCGGTCAGGGCCGGACCGATCGTCTTGTAATAGAACTCGGCGACCTGCTCGTCGCGCTGCGCGAAATCGTAGGGCAGCATGTTGTCGAGCACATCGAGCTCGGTGAACATCACCTTGAGCCCGAGCTCGCCGACCGCCTGAACGAAGGCGCGGATCTTCTCGGAATCCAGCCCTTCGGTCGTCCTGATATGCGCCTGGATGCCCAAGGCATGGATCGGCGTGCCGTTCGCCTTATAGGCCCGCAACTGATCCAGCACCTTCTTGCGCTGCTGGTCGTTGAAGGAGCTGTCGGCGGTCAGATGCGTGTCGTTCAGGATCAGGATCGCGTCGGGATCGGCCGCGGCCGCGGTGCGGAAGGCCAGATCGATGTAATCGGGCCCCAGCACATCGAGCCAATGGGAGGAGCGGTAGATCGCGTTGGGTACGGGAGCGAAGATCTCATTGACCACGACCCAGTGATACATCTTGCCGCGATAGCGGCCGACCACGGTGTTGATGTGATCGATCATCGCGCGCTTGGTGGCGTCGACCGTCGAGAGATTCTTCAGCCAGTCGGGAATGTCCTGATACCAGACCAGGCAATGGGCGCCCGCGATCATCTTGTTCTTGGCCGCGTAGTCCATCATCCAGTCGGCGTCGTCGAAGGTATAGCCACTGGCCGTCTTGTGGCAGGCCCGCCACATGAGGTCCCAGCCGTTATGCAGCACGCCGCATTCACGGGCATAGGCGGCGGCGAAATCGGGATCCTTGTTGGTGAGACGAAGCTGGTTATGGGAACCGAACTTGACGCCCTTGCTCAGCGCCAGCTGACGCAAAGGCGGCAGCGATTCGAGATTGCGGCCGGAGAAGCTTGCGGGCGGAGCGGCCTGCAGCCCGCGCAAGGGCCGCAACACGCCGAGTGCCGTCGCCGCGGCGCCGGCCGCAATCAGGCGCCGGCGTCCGATTGTTCCCGAACGGCCGCCTATCACGATAGACCCCCGGCCGCTCATCAGCTTCTCTCGGACGATCGCTGGTCGAGGCGCGCCGCAGCCGCAGCCTGCGTCGAGCCAGCGGGCGCGAAGAGCGCGTCATAGGCGCCCAGCAGAACCGGCACCGAATGCTCCCAAGCCAGGCTCTCGCGCAGCCGGCGCTGGCCGAAATCGGCCATCAGCTTCCGGCGCGGCTCATCGTCGAGCAGCTGGGCGATCAGCGAAGCCATCGCCGTCTCGGCATTGGCGGGGGCATAGAGCGCCGCCTCCTGTGCCGAGAAGCGCGTCTCGCGCAGATCGAAGGCGACGATCGGCAGGCCGAAATACATATACTCCATGATCTTGTTCATGGTGCTCTTGTCCGACCAGTCGTTCTTCGGGTCGGGGTCGATGCCGATATCGGCCGAGGATAGGATGCGGCAGAGATCCTCGTCGCTGACCCGGCCGGTGAAGGTCGTCATGTCGCCCAGGCCCAGCGTCTGGGCATAGGCCTTGATCTCCGGCTGATGCGGGCCTCCGCCGACGAAGACCGCCTGGATGTCGTCGCGGCCCCGCCCGCGAAGATCCTTGAGAGCGCGCAGCATGTAATCGACGCCGTCCTGCTTGCAGATCTCGCCCAGATAGACCGCGAGATGGCGCCTGCCGTTGCGCCAGGAGGGATCGGCCGGGTAGCGCTTGAAGCGCGCCAGATCGGGACCCGAACGGACGATATGGACCTGATCGGGCCGCATGCCCCCGCGCTCGACCGCGATGCGCTTATGGCTCTCATTGGTAGTGATGACCTGATCGGCGGTGCGGAAGGTCATCCGCTCCAGGAACAGCAGACCCCGATACATGGCGCCGTCGCTGCGATCGAATTTCGCCGCGTACATCTCGGGCGAGAGATCGTGATGATCGAACAGGAAGCGCTTGCCGAAGGGCCGCCAGAACCAGGCCAGCGCCCAATAGGTCTCGGGCGGGTTGCAGGCATGGATCACGTCGAAGCCGCGGCCCCGGAACGCGACCCGCAGGCTCTTCATCCAGGTCCGGACGAAGCACCAGAGGAACTCGGCCACGAAACCGAAGGCGCCCTTGGCGTCGATCGGCAGGCCATAGCGATGGATATCGACGCCCTCGAGCTGCTCGAAGCTGCGGTTGAAGCCCTTGGCCTTGGGACAGATCACGCTGACGCCATAGCCGGCCTTGGTCAGGCTGGTGGCTTCGAGCCAGACCCGCCGGTCGAAGGGAACCGGCAGGTTCTGGACGACGATGAGAACGCGACGCTGGAGTCCGGATCGGGCCATCATCTCACCAGCAGATGCCGTGATACTGCCCGCCATCCGACGTGCGGTTGCCGATGCGGGCGAAGTCGACGATCACCTGGCCGTCCTTCAGCTTGTCGAAGACCTGGCCATGGCTCGGATCGTCATTGCCGATGACGACAGTCTCGGCGTGGTCCATGACCGCGTCGATGCTGTCGACCACCAGGTTGAAGATGTGCGGGATATGGTTGAGCAGATAGCTCTTGTTCGAGCCCATCAGCCCGGCCAGCTTGACGTTGCGATCGAAGATGCGAACGTCGTAGCCCTTGCCGATCAGATGCTCGACCACATCGACCATCGGGCTCTCGCGCAGATCGTCGGTGCCGGCCTTGAAACTCAAGCCCAGCACGCCGACGCGCCGGTGGCCCTGCTCGGCGATCATGCGGAACCCGCTGCTGGTATGGCGCTCGTTGCTGGGAATGACCGAGTTGAGGATCGGCAGCTCGAGATCGAGCCGGCGCGCGCGGTAATTGAGCGCGCGCAGGTCCTTCGGCAGGCAGGAGCCGCCGAAGGAGAAACCCGGCTTCAGATATTTGGGCGAGATGTTGAGCTTGGTGTCGCGGCAGAAGATGTCCATGACCTTATGGCCATCGATGCCGAGCGCCTTGGCGATGGCGCCCATCTCGTTGCCGAACCCGACCTTGAGCGCATGCCAGGCGTTGTCGGCATATTTCACCATCTCGGCGATCTCGATGTCGGTCTGGATCATCGGCGCGTCGATGCCGTCATAGAGACCGGCCAGCGTCTTGCGGCTGAGCTCGTCGGTGGCGCCGATGACGGTCTTGGGCGGATTGAAGAAATCGTCGACCGCCGTGCCTTCGCGCAGGAACTCCGGATTGAAGCAGACGCCGAAATCGACGCCGGCCTTCTTGCCCGAGGCGCGCTCGAGCAGCGGGATCACCACGTCGCGCGTCGTGCCCGGCAGCACCGTGCTGCGCATCACCACCACGAAGAAATCCTTGCGCGCCTTGAGCGCGCTGCCGATCTCCTCGCAGACCGCGCGGACATAGGTCAGGTCGAGATTGCCGTTCTGCTGGCTGGGCGTGCCGACGCAAACGAAGGCGAGATCGGTGACGGCCACGGCCGCGGGCCCATCGGTCGTGCCGGTGAGCCGGCCCTCGCGCACGGCCTTGGCGATCAGATCGCCGATCTTGGCCTCGATCACCGGCGATTCGCCGCGCGCGATGAAGGCGGTCTTGGTCGGGTTGACATCGACGCCGACGATCTGATGGCCACGGGCGGCCAGGCAACCGACCGAGACCGCGCCGACATAGCCAAGTCCGAAAATGCTGATCTTCACGCTGTTCACCTGTGACTGGAGGAGGACGCCAGGCGCCCCGTCATCGCACCCGCGATGACGGCGGTTCCGGCCGTGGGATCGCGGTCGAACGCGATCCGGGTCTCGAATTCGATGTTGCCCTCGGCGTTGCCCTCGCCCAGCAGCATCCAGGCCGGCTCACGGCGGCCGAAACCAGCGGAGTACCAGCCACGCGGCGGCTCGACCGAGCCGCGCGTCAGGGACCAGGCGAGGCCTCCGGGCAGCGTCATCGCGGCGGAGCGGGTGGCGAAGCCCGCCGGCCATCGGAGCCGCGCGACAATCCCTTCGAGGCTGACCTCGACGGCAGGACCGAAATGAAAGGCGAGGCGGCAGCGGCTGCGCTGACCGAGAGTCAGCCGATCGAGGACCGCGAGACCGGGCTCGGTGCGGTCGAGGGTGACGCTGCGCTCATGGGACGCGCGGGACGGCAAGCGCCGATAGCCATCATGGGCCGCGCGCCATTCGGCGACCGGACCCGAATCGAGGGCCGTCGCCGCGATCAGCCGCGCCTTGGCGGGCTTCAGCCAGAAGAACATGCCGCCCGCGACCGACTGGTCTTGGCCGTCGAGCTCGAGCGCGTTATGCGCGAGCGTCGAGCGGAAATAGTTCCGCCAACCGGGCTCCGACTGGTAGCAGCCGGTGCCGGGATCGGCCAGGATCTCGACCCCGCCGATCCGAAGCTCGATCGAGAGCGCATCGGCATGGGCATGAGCCGAGAGCGGCGCCAGCCCGTGAGGGCCATGGTCGCAGCGGCACCAGATCTCATCGCCCGAGCGGGTCTCGCCGCGCAGGATCGCGATGCCGGCCTGCGAGAAAAGCGCCGGCCTCGTGGTCGGGCGCGGCGACAGCGGCAGGGCATCGGGCGCCAGGGCCGCCCAGAACGCCGCCCGCAAGCCGGCGCGGCGCGGGATCGGCCACCAGGGAGTGGCGGTAAAGAGCGCGGCACCGCTGGCAAGCAGGGAATCCGCCCGGGGTTGGTCCGGCGCATCCAGCAGCAGCGCGGTGCAGTCATCGCTGTCGCCCTGGCGCGGCGGCTTGCCGTCGCTGTCGATCCAGCCCGCCAGCGCATCCGTCATGGATTGGGCGGCGACCCAGATATCGCGGCCCAGCGGGAAACCGGCCGCATAGCCTTCCAGCATGGCGGTCACGGTCAGCTCAAGGACAAAGAGGTGGTAATCGGTCGCGAGCTCGCGGTTGCTGCCGTCGGCGAAGGTCTGGCGCGGGATCTCGCGGCGCAGCCTGGCCAGCGCCTGCGCGCGCCAGCGGTCGGTCTGGGCGAAGCCGCGGAAGGCGCAGGAAGCCGCGAACAACCCCACCGTCTCGGCCAGGAGATGATTGTTGGCCGAAGAGCCATGGCTGCGGAAGCGCGCCAGATAGAGCTGATGGCCGTAGAGCTGGCGCAGGAAGATCGGGTTGCGCTCAAAGAGGGGCGGTGCCTCGCTCCAGCTCTGGAGCAGCCGGCGGATCCAGACCCAGGCGATCAGCCGCATGCCGACCTCGATGCCCATGGTCCAGTGGACACCGGACAGGACCGGATTGGCCTCCCACCAGGATTGCAGCTGGATGCCGACCCGCTCGGCATAGCGATTCTCGCCGGTAAGCGCATAGGCGGCCGCCAGCAGCGTCAGATGATGGTGACGCGACAGCTCCCAGATGCGCTTGACGTCACGGTCGGGGGCACCCTGACGCCAGTCGACATCGAAGCCGTATTCATTCCGGCTGGCCGAAAAGTCGCTGCTGCCGTCGCCGAACCAGTCCGGCACCGGCGCCATGTCCATGCGGGGCCGGCCGAAGACCTCCCAATGCCCGTCCATGATCCGATCGGCGGCGGCGACCAGAGCCAGCGTCGAAGGATCGTCGGCGGGAATGGCGGGCAGGCGCGAGAGCGGGGTCGCGAAGATGACCGGGCCGAGCTCGCGCGGGAACAGCGAGCGCCTGGAGCCGGGCTTGCGGCGCGAGCGCCAGGATGCCTTCCGCGCCGCGTCGCTGGCGCGCATGGCGATTTCCAGCGCCGACATCCGCCGCAGCCTCGCGGCATACCAAGCCAGATTCATCGCGGGCATCCTGCTCCGTCTCGGGTCCCCGGGCGCGGCCCGATCGAGGCCGTCCCGAGCGGGACCGCCACGGTCTTTTGGGCGGTCAATAGGCGTTTTCGCGTTTCAGAACGGCCACGATCGTCAGCAGCAGGATCTTGATGTCGAGCAGGACCGACCAGTTGTCGATGTAATAGAGGTCATGCTCGACCCGCTTGACCGCCTTCTCGACCGTGTCGATTTCGCCGCGCCAGCCATTGACCTGGGCCCAGCCGGTGATGCCTGGGCGAACGCGATGGCGGGCCGCATATTCGGCCACGATCTCGTCGTAATAGCGGTTGTTGATCTTGAGCGCGGCCTGGTGGGGGCGCGGACCGACGATCGACATCTCGCCGCGCAGCACATTGATGATCTGCGGCAGCTCGTCGAGGCTGGTCTTGCGCAGGAAGCCGCCCAGCCGCGTGACACGCGAATCGCCGCGCTTGACGACGTTCTCGCCCGCCGCGTCGCACTGATCGGTGTACATGGTCCGGAACTTGAAGACCTCGATCATCTGGTTGTTGTAGCCAAAGCGGCGCTGGCGGAAGAAGACGGGGCCCGGGCTGTCGAGCTTGACGGCCAGGGCCACCAGCGCCAGCAGCGGCGAGATCAGCACCAGGATGGCCGCGGCGAGGAACCGGTCCTCGATCTCCTTGCGGACCCATTTCCAGTCGCTGAGCGGGCGCTCCACCAGATTGAGCACGGGCTGGTCGGCGACGCGGCCGACCGAGCAGTTGCCAAGCGGCAGACCCTTGAGATCGGGGCAGAGGCTGACGGCAACCGGGAGCTGGCGCAGACGGCGGAAGATCTCGGCCAGCTCGGTCTCGGCCTGGGCCGGCATGGCGACCACGATCTGGTCCACATGGACCCGGCGGCAGAATTCGGTGAGGTCGTCGATATTGCCCGCCAGACCGCGGCCCGCGACGACCGGCCGGCGGTCGCTGAAGCGCTCGTCGAACACGCCGACGATCTCCACGTCGGCACTGTGGCTGGCCTCGACCATGGCGATGAAATGCTCGGCCTCATGGCCGGCGCCCACCACCACCAGATTGCGGCTGAGGCGGCGTTGGCGGCTCCAATGGCGGACCAGGGTGCTCAACGCCACGCGGTTGACGGCCAGCCCCGACAGCCCGATCAGGAACCAGCAGACCACCCAGCCGCGCGAGAAATTCTCGCCGGTCTTGGTGAAGAACAGGGCAGCGGCGAAAACCAGCAGCACCAGCGACCAGGCCAGCACCACCCGGCCGAACCGGCGCAAGGGGGAGCGCAGGGTCGGGTGGGTATAGAGATGGGCCAGCTGGAAACCGTTGGCGCAGAGCAGGCCGATGATGGCCACGAAGACCAGGGACAGCTCGGCCGCCAGCGCCTGCTGGGCCGGGGGGTAGACCTGATAGGCGATCAGGCCGGCGCCGAGCACCGCAACCAGGTCGGCAAGCCGAAGACACCCGGAGACGATTGGCAGCGACACGGTTCGTCTCTCCGATATCATCGAAGTCACCTATCGATTTCTTTTTGTGAGATCGCCGGCACGGTTGCCGCGCTTGACGCCTCGCCTTGGGCGTTCGGGGGAGCGGCACCGTCACGCTAACAGCGAGGAACAAGGCCTTGGGAAGCAAAGTTGTGGCAGCGTCACCGCCATTAAATAGATGGTCAGCAATAAGCCGCTCGCAGCGCGCGCTTGCGGATATCGCATTTCAAGCGAGCCGTGGCATCCTTGTGGCACCGATGATGGAGCGCGTGGTTCATGCTCGCGACGGCCTCGCATAGTCGGTGATGTCGTCTTCGAAATAGCAGCGGCCAGTCATTGATTTGATCGCCAATGAAGCTGTGGAATTTACCTAGATGAAGAGATCGTTTCATGAAGGATCGCACGTTAATGGATGAGGAAAAGCCGCAACGCGCACTCCAAGCGCTGCAACGATTTCTCGGCACGCCGCTGAACCGGTTGCTCGAGAATCCCGGCATGGGGAATAGCGAGGCGGCAGCCCTTGCGCTCTTCCGCGATGTCGCCGCGCGCGTCCCCGCCTATCGGCTGTTCCTCGAGCAGCATGGCATCGATCCGGCGTCGATCCGCGACGCTGCCGATTTCTCGACGCTGCCTCTCACCGACAAGGCGAACTATCTGCAGCGCCACAAGCTGGCCGATCTCTGTCGCGAGGGCCGGCTCGAGAGCTGCGACATGATGGCGGTCTCCTCGGGCTCGACCGGCAAGCCGACCTTCTGGCCGCGCTTCCTCAGCGACGAACTGGTCACCGCCGTTCGCTTCGAGCAGGCCTTCCATGACAGTTTTGCTTCCGACCGGCGCCGCACCCTCGCCGTCGTCTGCTTCGCGCTGGGCACCTGGGTCGGCGGCCTCTTCACGACCGCCTGCTGCCGCCATCTCGCCGCCAAGGGCTATCCGCTGATGGTGGTCGCGCCCGGCAACAACAAAACTGAAATCTGGCGGGTGGTCCGCGAGCTGGCGCCGCAGTTCGAGCAGACGGTGTTGCTGGGCTATCCGCCCTTCCTCAAGGACGTCATCGATGGCGGCGTCGCCGAGGGCCTCGATTGGCGGCCCTTCCAGGTGAAGCTGGTGATGGCCGGCGAGGTGTTCAGCGAGGAATGGCGCGACCTGGTCGGGAGCCGCGCCGGCATCGCCGATCCGGCCTATGGCTCGGTCGCCCTCTATGGCACGGCCGATGCCGGGGTGCTGGGCAACGAGACGCCGCTCAGCATCACCATCCGCCGGTTCCTCGGCCACCATCCGGACGCCGCGCGCGAGCTCTTCGGCGAATCACGCCTGCCCACGCTGGTGCAGTACGATCCGCGCGCGCGTTATTTCGAGACGCATGAGGGCACCCTGCTCTTCTCCGGCGACAATGGCGTGCCGCTCCTGCGCTACCATATCGCCGACATGGGCGGGATCGTGCCCTATGAGGAGATGCTGCGCTTCCTGGCTGCGCGCGGTTTCGACCCGATTGCCGCCCTGTCACAAGCGGGATCGCAGGCGGGCGGGCGCGGCATCCGGCCGCTGCCCTTCGTCTATGTGTTCGGCCGTTCCAACTTCACCGTCTCCTATTTCGGCGCAAACATCTATCCCGAGAACGTCACGGTCGGGTTGGAGCAGGAGCGGATTGCGGGCTGGGTGACCGGCAAGTTCGTGCTGCAGGCGATCGAGGGACTGGAGCAGGCCCCCCATCTCTCGATCGCGGTCGAGCTGGCCCCCGGGATCGAGGCCGACGATTCCAAGCGCGACAGCATCGCGCAATCGATCCTGGCGCAGCTCCTGCGCCTCAACAGCGAGTTTCAGGCCTATACCCCGCCGGAATATCGCCTGCCGCGCGTCAGCCTGAAGCCGACAGGCGATCTCGACTGGTTCCCGGTCGGGGTCAAGCATCGCTACACGCGCAAGTAAGGGAAAGCCGGGATCAGGCGGCGCTTTTGCTGTCGCCCGGGCGCTTCTCGATATCCTCGAGAAAGGAGGAGAGATCCTCCAGCCCCTCGGCATTCGCCGCGTCGCCGGCCGAGCCGGGGACCTCGGGTGTGAAGGCTGCCATGGTGGCTCCCGTTTGGCGCGCGATGGCCGCCAGCAGATCGGGCGTGTTGATCGGCTTGGAGACATAGTCGTTCATCCCGGCGGCAAGATAGGTCTCCCGGTCGCCGGAAAGCGCATTGGCGGTAAGTGCGATGATCGGCACGCGACCGGCGGTCCCGGGCAAAGCGCGGATCAGTCGCGTCGCCTCGATGCCGTCCATCTCCGGCATATGACCATCCATCAGGATGAAGTCGAACTGGCCGATGCCGGCGGCATCGAGCGCCTCCCGGCCGTTGGCGACGAAGCTCGCCTTGATGCCGGCCGCGCTCAGGATGCCCTCGATCACCATCTGGTTGACGCGGTTGTCCTCCGCGACCAGGGCCCGCAAGCCCGCACGCAGGCCCGCGGCGGGGCCCGCCTCGATCAGCTCGGCGCGATCGAAGCTGCCATCGTCGCGGCGCAAGGGGATCTCGAGCCAGAAGCGGCTGCCGCGGCCGGGCTCGCTCTCCACGCCGATGCTGCCATTCATCAGGTCCACCAGCTGCTTGCAGATGGCGAGCCCGAGGCCGGTGCCGCCATATTTGCGCGTGGTGGAGCTGTCGGCCTGGCTGAAGCGGATGAAGAGATTGGCCTGCGCCGCCTTGGGAATGCCGATCCCGGAATCCTCGACCTCGACATGGATGACGACCCGATCGCCCTCCTCCCGGGTCCGGGCGCGCAGGATCACCTCGCCCCTCTCGGTGAACTTGATCGCGTTGCCGACCAGATTGATCAGGATCTGACGCAGCCGCATCGGATCGCCCACCAGCCGTTCGGGAAGGTCGTCGAGCCCTTCCAACCCCAGATGCAGCTGCCGGCCGGCGGCGCGATGCATCATGAGAATGCTGACCGAACGCAGCAGATCCGGCAGCGAGAAGGCGACCGCTTCCAGATCGAGCTTGCGGGCCTCCATCTTGGAGAAATCGAGAATGTCGTTGATGATCGCCATCAGCGATTCGGCCGAGACCGTGATGACGTCGACATAGCCCGCCTGCTCGCGATCGAGATCGGTGCGCTTGAGCAGCGACACCATTCCGATCACGCCGTTCATCGGCGTGCGGATCTCGTGGCTCATCAGGGCGAGGAACTCGCTCTTGGCGTGGCTGGCGGATTCGGCGGTCTCCTTGGCGCGGCGCATCTCGGCGAGGGCGCGGCGCCGGCCCTCGCGCAGGCGCGCCAGCACGGCGGCGACGATCGCCAGCACCAGGAGCAGCGGCGTGGCCAACGCGGCGGTGCCGGTGAGGCGCGCCTCGCGTTGCGCCGCCAGGGTGGCGGGCGGCACGCGCGAGACGACGCGCCAGAAGTAGTCGAACGAAAAGGGGGTCGACGCCGTCGGCGCGAAGCCGCCCGCCACCGTGGCGTTGAGACGCTGCAGATCGGCCAGCGGCGACACGGTGGCGAAGGTGAAGAGCCCGCGTTCGGTCTCGAACTGCCCGCTCGGCGCATCGACGATGCGCGGCCATTCCTGTGGAAAGTGCGCCGCGAAGCCGCGTCCGGCATGCTCGGGCAGGGCGAAGCCCCATTCGTCCTCGGCGCTCGGGCCCTTGAGCAGGAAGCCGTCGCTGTTGACCAGCATCATCTGGCCGTGCGCCGTCGGACCCTCGCGGGCGACGTCGACCAGCAAGCGGCTGCCCAGGTAGTTGAGCACCACCAGGCCGCGCCGCTGCCCGTCGCGGTCGAACACCGGCGTGCTGAAGCGCAGCACCGGCTTGAGCGGGCGTTCGATGCTGGCGCCCTCGGTATTGAGCTCGAAGGGCGAGAGGTGCACCTCGCCGAGGGAGAGCGCGAGCGTGCGCTGCACGTAGGGTCGCTGCGACGTGTCCTGCAGGTCGACGTCGGCGACGACGACCGGGTCGCCGCCGTTGTAGTTGACGCGGATGACCTCGCGGCCGCGCTCGTCGATGTAGCGGATCTGGTCGAACAGGCCGGTCAGCGCGGTGTAGGCGCGGAACTCCTCGGCGACGCGGTCGCGCGTCCGGGTGTCGCCGCCGGCGAGGAACTCGGACAGATCGGGGTCGCGCGCGATGATCATCAGGTGCGAGACGGCCGCCTCGAGATCGCGCACGATGGCGGCGCTGACCCGCTCGACGTGCCCGGCCTCCTCCTGTCGCATGAGCTGGAGGTCGGACTTCACCTCGTTGCGGTAGGCCAGCACCGCGACCGCGATGACCACGGCGGCGGTGCCGATGAACCACAGCGCGAACCCAGCGATCAATCGCCGCCAGCCGGCCAGGCCGACCGCAGATGTGCCAGGGCTCTGCATGCTAGCGGGCGCGGCGCAGGGCGGGCGGACGGCGCGGCGCTTCGTAGCGGCCGGCGAGCAGGTCGGCGAGCGGGGCGGTGATCTCCAGGCGCTCGAACAGCAGCTTGAGGATGGCGGTCATCGGCGCCGCCAGCAGCATGCCGGCGACGCCCCAGAGCGCGCCCCAGATCATCAGGGCGAGCAGGACGGCGACGGGGTGCAGGTCGAGCGAGTCCCCCATCACCAGCGGCTCGACCAGGTTGCCGATCACGACGTGCAGCGCGGTCGGGATGAGGATGGCCAACGTCGCCGCGCCGGAGGAGATCTCCGGGCTGACCAGGACCACCGGCAGCGGCAGCAGCGTCGCGATCAGCGGGCCGATGTTGGGGATGAAATTGAGCACGAAGGTGAAGAGGCCGAAGACGATCGCGAGGTCGACGCCGAGCAGGGCCAGGGTCACGCCGACCAGCAGCCCGACGACGGCCGAGATGACCAGCTTGGTGAGCAGGTAGCGCTGGATGCCGTCGACCATCTCGCCCCACATATCGCCCTGCGGGCGCGGCTCGGTGGCGCGGCCCATCAGCAGGAAGAAGACGAACACCAGCACCAGGACGCCCTGCGACAGGATGCCGAGCATGGCGTTGGTGGTGCCGAGCAGCCACGCGCCGATGGTGGCGGGCGCGACGACGGTATACGGATCGAGCTTGCCGAGCCGCACGTCGAAGCGCTCCATCGTGTGCGCCGCCCGCTGCAGCAGCTCGGCCAGCGTCGTCTGATACAGATCGGCGCGCTGCGTCAGCTGGCCGACCGAGGTGGTGACCAGGGCGCCGAGCAGATTGAGGGCGACGAAGCCGAGCATCATCGTCACCAGCACGGCCACCATGCGCGGCAGTCGCAGGGTGTGGGTCAGCAGGCGGATCAGCGGCGCCATGCTGAAAGCGAGGAAGAGCGCCAGCACGAAGGGGATCATCACCGCGCTCAGCCAGTACAGCGTCACGCCGACGGCGAACGCCGCGATGATCAGCAGGCACAGCGTCTGGATGCGCTGCTCGCGCGCGACCACCTCCATGCCGCCTTGTACTCCACCGCGCGGCAGGGAGGAACCGGCAATGCTACGCGGTGCCCCCCGCCGGGCACGAGACGCCGGGGCCGCAGCAGCCGCCCGGATTCCAGGCGCAGCTGCGCGCCGCCGGTATTGGGTGCCGCCCTCCTTTGCGACTTGACCGTCAGTCGAGCCGGTCGCCGGCAAGACACAACGCCGGCCCCCCGGTTGGGCTCGTGTAGGGG